>JAAYQK010000027.1 GCA_012519325.1 Gracilibacteraceae bacterium
AATGAATTTGGCGAAATAACAAATATTGATCCTATTACCGGAAACCCGACCAGCGATATATACTATTACGGCCAGTATGACCCCGACGGGAGCGGAGATTCACCCTCCTATACTCTGGACGGACATATGGTAAAGGTTCAGGATATTACAACAATTTACGTGGATTTGCCGGAAAGGTTCTACAGCTTTGCCGGCGGGGCTGCTCCCGAAGCTCCGTATTTGAAATCTGAAATGATTTCCATAGGATCCCTGAAAGTGGAGGTACTGAATCCTGACGGGGCTAAATCCAAAGAGGATGTCAGATTTAATTACATGCTTCCGTCTACCATGCCGCAAATTGATAAAGTCAATCCCAACAGCGGTTCTGTAGCAGGGGGTACGGTAGTTACCATAACCGGAAGCGGATTCAAGGAAGATTATATAGAGGTATATTTCGGTTCCGAAAAGTCGGAGTCTGTGGAATATATAAACGCTACACTGATAAGGGCAACAGTGCCCGATTATCCTTATGCTCTCCCTGCAGGTCAGGATTTTCTGGATGTTCCTGTTATGGTATTGAACTATGACGGAGGTGCAGCTGTTGAAGAGCCCGGTTTCACATACAGGATACCCGGCAGCAACCCGGTTATTACCTCGATTACACCAAATAATGGTTCATCAGCGGGAAATGACAGGGTGGTAATCAGAGGGCTGGATTTCAGAAGAACCGCCGACATGAGTGAAGAAGGGCTTCCCAAGGTGTATTTTAACGGTCAGGAAGCAGAGGTGGAATGGCCTGCTATAGATGCAACCACAATAACCGAATCACTTACGGTAATCACACCTCCCAGCCTTACTTCGGGTGTGGCGGAGGTAATATTGGTCAATCATGATTCCGGTACTTGCATATACAGGGGTTTTACTTACATAATGTCCAGACCTTCAATAAACAGTGTAATGCCGGGAAGAATAGACCGCAAAGGAAATGTAAATGTCCAGATTAACGGAAGCGGCTTCAGAGTAGGTAATTTAGAGAACCTCTTCAGCAGTGCTGTCGAAAAAGTGGACAGGCATGTATCCTCAGCCGTATATGAAACTGTATATGCCGAGGATGTCATTGAGACAATAGCAGCCTTTGGGGATTATGATACCGGGGATAAAAGGATGATTGATACGGTACTCGGACCTATGTATGCGGAAATCGGCGATTTAAGGTTTGACTGTACAATTACAGGAGGAGCATCAGCACAGGTAAATGTCAGGATATCCCTGGCTTCTGACAGCACGCACAGTACAATAAGACGGTATAGGATGGACGGGGATGTAAAGACCTTTGATTCAATGGCAGAGGCAAATATACCCATTGGCTCCTCGCATTTATTCATAATAAACCATAACATGGACTTGAACAAACCGGACACTTATGATGAAGGAATACTTGTTGAAACGACTCCTTCATCAGTAACCATAACAAGAAGAATAGCACATTTTGCGGATGTACAGTATGACGGCACACAATTGACCGTCAAAGCCCCTCCTACGGACAGGTTGGGACTGAGAAACCTTTATGTAATAAATGATGATGGGGGTAAGGTATCAAAAGAAATTACCATTATGAGCCCTGACAGCAATCCTGTCATTACAAGCATTGACCCCAAAAATAAAGGGCGGAAAATAGACGGCAATAATATTGTGGATTATGTGCCGGAGAATCAGGATGAATACTCTGAAGTATTTACCTTTGTGCCCCTGGATGGGGGAGCATTCCTGACCATATCAGGTTCCGACTTCAGAAGGAACGTGAAGGTTTACCTGGATGATAAGCCTCTGGAAATCTTAAGTAAAAGCATAAATGACGATCAGCTTGTCGTAAAGGTGCCACCGGGCAAAGAGACTGACCTGGAAAAAGATTTGAGGATAGTTGTTGTGAATGAGGACGGGGGTACATATGATTCTTCAATGCTCTCAAAGCCGCACTATATCAGGTATCAGACCCAGGAAAGCAATCCGGTAATTGAGGCTATAATTCCAAATAAGTCCTCCAGCAGGGGGAGCAATTATATAGCAATATATGGGAACAATTTCAGGGCAGGAGTCAAGGTATTCATTGAGGGTGTAGAAGCTGTGACTACCAGGGATGCCAATAAGCCTTCAGAGATTTTATCCGTTTTGGTTCCCACCGGCCTTACACCCGGAAGCAAGACAGTACAGGTGCAGAACCCTGATTTTGGTTTTGCCGAGGTAAGAAACGGACTGACAATAATAAGCACACCGGAGATAACAGCAGTATATAATGACAGGAATGAAGAGATAAATCCTTTGGTGCTGTCAGTGGAGGGGGGCGAAAAAATACGCCTTGAAGGAATACAGTTTATGGAAGGCCTCAGGGTCATATTCGGAGGTACCCTCAAGGCAAAGTCGGAGCTGGCGGAAGGAGAGTCAGGCATTGAAGGGCTTAACATAAACAATGCCGAGATGGTTATTATCGGAGGAACCATAGCTGCTGACGCAAAGCTGCAGCCGGGGGGAAGCATACTTTGCACCACTCCGAAGCTTAATATAGGACAGACAAGCATAATAGTAATAAACAGCGACGGGGGAATCAGCAACAAAGTGGAAGGAGTATACCAGAAGCCTGTGCCGGATACACCGAGGGGTATAAAAGTAGAAGCGGTGGACGGAGATACTTTAAAGCTGGAATGGGATAAGGTTGAAGATGTCAGTTATTATGAACTGTATGCAGCGGTTAGCGAGAACGGAAAATCGGTTTCCGGAGGATTCCAGTACCTTGGGAGCATAGTGCCTGTAGAAATAAGTCCGACCAGGCTCAGATATTATTTGGACGGGCTTATGCCATCCACCTGGTATAATATAAGGATAAGATCGGTCAATCTGTTCGGAGCCTCGAGTTTTTCAACCTCCACAGGCTACACCAAGACTCTTGACGAAAAGAAGGTAACCTACTATCAGGATGAGACCGAATACGAAGGAGGGCTGCAGCAGAGGGACAGTGTAGCAGTCAACGGCATGGTGCTTACTTATACATTGGGGGAAAAATCAGCTGCAAGCAGTGTCGGAGCCAAGGTAGACCTCAATCAGCCGGGCTATGCATCGGCTTTGAAGAAGGTAGTCAGAATAAGCTTCGGACTTTTGCAGAAATATCCTGGGAGCAAGCTGAGTATAAGTGACAGGGATATAGAGCTTTCAATGAATTTATCAAACCTTGATGTAGACGAAGTATCAAAAGTAGAGAAAAGCTTGAGATCGGATGCTGATATGAGGGTAATACTGGACCGCTCATCGGGGCCCGAGGGAGATCAGATAAGGATCAGGCTTCCCAGGGGCTACAGAATTATTACGAACCCCTTCGGCATCAACCTGAACATGCAGGTGCAGAATACAGCAACAAGGATAAAAAGCTTCAACGGGAATACGGCATTGGTACTCAGCTATTCAGGCTCAAATAAAAACCTGTACCCGGGAGGCATATATATAGCTTACTACGACAAGGAGGCAGAAAAGATTCAGATAATGAATACCTCGGACCTGAACGGAAAGGTCAGGTCCTGGATATCCGAGACGGGAGAATACGTACTCATTGGAAAGATGGTTAAATAGGAGACGATCATATGAAAATCAGTAACAGAAAAATTGCATATATACTTGCAGTCGTAATGATTCTTAACCTGGCACCCATGCCGGTACATGCCGAGGACATTCTTGCCTCCGGCAGTGTAAACGGAGACGCTCTGATAAAGAATGCAAGCTTTCAGGACATTTTAGGCAACCCCAATGCCGAAAACATAATGAAAATGAGCGTGTATTCAATTATCAGGGAATATGGATCCGGAATGTACCGCCCCAACCAGGCAGCTTCCCGGCAGGACGTGCTTGCAGCTTTGGTAAGGGCAACGGGAAGGCAGCAGGAGGCGGTAAGGCTGGCAGAACAGCTGCGAATAAACGACCCTTCCTTAAGCTCAGTCAATGCATATATGATGGGGCATGTTCAGGCCGCCCGAAATGCAGGGATTGTTACAGCACAGGAGGAAGAAGCCGACGGGGCATTGACGGCAAGTGAAATGGAGCAAATAAGGTCTGAAGTCCTTGATGCGGTCAAGGCCAATTGGAAGATGACATTGGCACAGAAGAATCAGCTTGAACGGCAGCTGACTGACAGGAGAAAATTCCAGAAGGCCTACGGTACAGCAGCCAGACGTGAGGACACAGCTCTATGGATAGCACGGGCAATGGG
>JAAYQK010000270.1 GCA_012519325.1 Gracilibacteraceae bacterium
CCGGAGATATTGGACAAGGCATTTCGGCTTGCAGAGTCAGGGAGGCCGGGACCTGTGCTGATATCCGTGCCTATGGATATGTTTTCAAGGGAGATTGAGACGGAATGCTTTGAAAGAACTTATAAGGATTCCCATGAAACAATAAAGCCGGCACTTAATCCGGATACGGCAAAGACTATCGCATGGAAGCTGATTAATGCAAAAAATCCCCTTATTCACGCAGGGGGAGGAGTATTATTGGCAGAAGCTTCTAAAGAACTGGGAGAATTGGTTGATTTTCTTGATATTCCGGTATCCAGAACGCTGATGGGCCATGGATGCATATCGGATAGGCATCCGCTGCTTCTTGGACAGACCGGTTTTTGGGGCTTTGAGATCACTCACAGAAAAACCTTATGTGCAGATGTAATATTGGCCTTGGGTACAAGATTTGCAGAGGCAGACAGCTCTTCCTGGTATAAAGGTGTGACCTTTGACCAGAGTAAGACCACTTTTCTCCAGATAGATATTGATCCTGCGGAAATCGGCAGGAATTATCCGGTTGAGATCGGCGCAGTAGCGGATATAAAGCTGGCATTGAGGCAGATACTCGCTGCAGCAAGGGAAATCAAACCAGCGGGCATAAACAGGCCGGAGCTGAGAAAAGAAATTGCTGATTACAAGAAAGCTTTCCGTGAAGCAAACAGGGCTATCTCAGAAGACGGAAGATTTCCCATGACTCCTCAGAGGATACTGAAAGAAGTAAAGGAGATATTGCCTGAGGATGCCTATATATTCACCGATGTAGGCTGGAACAAGAATGGTGTGGCACAGCAATATGATATTACAGTTCCGGGAACCATTCACCATCCTTCAGGACTTGCAACCATGGGCTTCGGCCCGGCCGCAGTACTGGGCGCAAAGCTGGCCGCACCGGACAAAAAAGTAATAACCCTGGTAGGTGACGGGGGATTCGGGGCTAATCCTTCCGTTATTGCAACCGCAGTGGAACAGGACATCCCGGTGGTGTGGGTAGTAATGAACAACAGCGCATTTGGTACTATTGCAGGACTGGAAAACATGCATTATGGTACACAGTTCGGCACTGTATTCACAGCAAAGGGTAAGAGCTACTCACCCAATTGGGCTGAGGTTGCCAAAGGATACGGAATAAAAGCAAAAAAGATCACTTGTGCGGATGAATTCGCCCCTGCCTTGAAAGAGGCTTTGGAATGTAACGAGCCCTACCTGATTGATTGTCCGATGGAGAACATACCTGTTCCTACTCCCGGCGCATGGAATATAAACGATATCTATACCAAAAAAGATAACGTTATAGAGGGAAGACTGGTCTTTGAGGGAGAAAAATAATAGAGCATCTGAAGGAGGAATTATTGCATGAGATCGCAGGTGAGGAAACCTATTAACTTAAGGGGGAAAATCATGGGCGGAGATTATCCGCTGATATGCATTCCTATAGTAGCTGAGGAGGAACAGGAACTGGAGCAGGCAGCAAAGAAAACAGTAGAATTATATCCTGATGTAATTGAATGGAGAGCCGATTATTTTAAAGATGTCTGCAATTCTGCAAAAGTAAAGCAAATGCTTAAAGTACTTAGAAGCATTATTGGTGAAATACCGCTCATATTTACATTCAGAAGCAGTATGGAAGGCGGATTTAAAAAGGTTGAAGACACTATACGGTACGAAGTAATTAAGGAGGCTATATCTACAGGGGATGCAGATGTCATAGATATTGAACTTTCAAGCGGCAAAAAAAATATTGATGAAGTCAAGGCAGCTGCAGACAAATGCGGCATACCGCTGATTTTATCATATCATAATTTTCAGGAAACACCTCCGGCGGAGTTTTTGGCAGATATAATGCGACAGCAAATTACCAGCGGAGCGGGTATTGCTAAGATAGCTGTAATGCCGAAGACTGCGGAAGATGTTTTGAGTTTGCTTTCAGCTACACTGAGAATACGCAGAGAGATTCCTGACATTCCTTTAATAACAATGTCAATGGGCAGTATTGGCGTAATAAGCAGAATTGCAGGAGGATTATTCGGATCTGATCTGACCTTCGGAGCCGGAGAGAAAACTTCTGCACCTGGCCAAATTCCAATAGCCGAACTAAGGGCGTCAATGAAAACCTTGTTAAGGTAGAAAGGAAAATCATATGGGTAACAGAATCAAAGGTAGCACTTCTCTTTCCGGACTGCTTGGATATCCGATAAAGCATAGTAAATCTCCGATGATTCATAATACTGCATTTGAGGCGCTCAATCTGGACCATGTATACCTGGCTTTTGAAGTAGAGGACGGCCATCTTGCAGAAGCGCTGGCTGCAATGAAGGCACTCAACGCTATAGGCTTCAACATGACAATGCCTCATAAGCATAAGGTTGTTCAGCTGCTGGATGAAGTATCCGAAGAAGTGAAGATTATTGGTTCGGTAAATACAGTGAAGAATGAAAAAGGAAAACTAATTGGGTACAATACGGATGGAATGGGATTTATTAAAGCTTTACAAGAAGACGGAGTGGATTTCCGGGATAAAAAAATCGTAATAGCCGGTGCCGGCGGAGCGGCAAGAGCGATTGCAGTTCAACTGATATTAGAAGGTGCCGGTGAAGTTGTAATGGTTAACAGAACATTAAGCACAGCTGAGGAAATTGTAAACACTATTAAAAGCAGTATTCCTTCTTGCAAGGCCAGGGCATTGGAGATGAATGAAGCAGTTATAAAGGCGGAAGCGGCAGATGCTGCCGTATTGGTCAACTGCACTTCATTGGGAATGAAGGAAACAATGGATCAAAGTATAGTTGCAACACCTGATGTCCTGCACAGCGGATTGTTTGTTGCAGATATTATATATGATCCTCCGAAAACCAGGCTTATGTCAATTGCCGAGGAAGCAGGCTGCAGGACTATGAACGGATTAGGCATGCTTATCTGGCAGGGGGCCATTGCGTTTAAAATTTGGACCGGGCAGGATATGCCGGTAGATTTAATAAAGAAAGAAATTTTTGGAGAGTAACCTGGAATGCAATAATCAGGGAGAGAGAATGGTAGTATGTATGGCTGATAAGAAAATAAAAATTGCATATCTGTATTTGTTGATAACTTTTTGCGCTTGGGGCAGCTTATATGTAGTCAGCAAATATGTAATGGGAAAGATTCCTGTGTTTACGGTTTCATTTTTGCGGGGTATTATTGCCGGAGCTACCTTATTTATTATACTAAGAAAAAGGAATCCTAAAAAAATAGAGTATCAGGATTACAAATATGTTCTATTTATAGGCTTTGCAGGTTATTTTTTATCATCGGCAGTACAGTTTCTGGGAACAAAATTATCAAATGCATCTCTTGCTTCGCTGATTAATTCCATGAATCCGATAACCATTACAATATTTGCAGCAATTATATTAAAGGAAAAATTAACTGTTGTAAAAGTAATCTGCATTGCTTCAGCATTATCTGGAGTCTTTATTATAGCAGGCGATGTGGATGGCAGCGGTAAGGCATTAGGGATTCTGGCTTCCATATTCTCTATAGTATTATGGTCCTTTGCATCTGTTATAATCAGACAAATCACCCAGAAGTACGATTCTTTTCAAATTACAGTATACGGTATATTGATCGGAGCTGCATTTACTTTACCGGTATCTGTGTATGAGATTGAAGTTGCTTCTGACATCCAGTTCGATTGGAAAGTGATTCTCTCCCTGTTTTATATGGGGCTTGTTTGTACCGGATTGGCCCATGTCCTGTGGAACAAAAGCCTTTCAATGCTAGAGGCGGGAACCTGTTCGCTATTTTATCCGATACAGCCCATGGTTGCAGTCTTGCTTGGCTGGTTGTTTTTGGGCGAAAGCATTAATTTGAGCTTTGTTTTTGGAGCAGTTCTTATTATAGGAGGAGTAGTGTTCAGTCTGCTTGATGCAAATAAAATGTATAAATAAGGAGGTTATGTTATGTATTCAATTTCAAAAAAAAGCTCCCTGCATGGTGAAATTGTTGTTCCGGGCTCCAAAAGCCATACGATCCGTGCAGTACTGTTAGCAGCTATGGCTGAAGGAAAATCTGTTATTAATAATCCCCTTACCAGTGATGACGGCTTAAGTGTTTAAAATGCCGCTCGTGCCCTTGGCGCAGAGGTAATAGAAGAGCCCGGAGCCTGGATAGTGGAGGGAAAGGGAAAAAATCTGCATGTTCCTGAAAACTTCATAGATACCAGAAATTCAGGTACAACCACCA
>JAAYQK010000271.1 GCA_012519325.1 Gracilibacteraceae bacterium
AAAGGCGGCAGCAACCTTACTAGATCAGCTTTGAGAAAGTTAAATGAACGTTGTGTCGTGTAAATGATGTGAGGTTCAATAAAACCTAAAGTGTCTTGACACTATCATGGAAATGGTGGAACTTGATACTATCTTAATATTTATGATAAGATTAAATGAAAATAAAAACATGGTGCTTCGATTGTGTTTGTAATGCCATCTTTTTTAAGCAAGGAGACCGCTATCTTGAATAAAAAGCACAATAAGGATAAACAAACCAAGAATAGCGAAGCATTGCGTGCTTTTGTCCACATTTCGCAGATAGGGGTAACCATGGCTGCATCTGTATTGATCGGTGTCCTACTAGGAAGGTATTTAGACGGCTTGTTAGGTACGACGCCTTGGTTGCTGTTGTTTTTTTCTTTGGCAGGGGTGGGAGCCGCTATTAAGTCGTTACTCGATACTACCAAAATATGAAATAACAATTTTGGATGTTTAAGGATGAGAGCATAATGAGGCTGTCTGATTTAGCAAAGAGAATGATTTTAACAATACTATCAATAGCATTGATATGCATCTTGGGTTCGGTAATCTATTACCGTTCCCTGGCTTTTCTTCCGTTTATGTTTGGAGTCCTGATAGGCTCTGCCCTTAGTATCGCTAAAGTCTTTCTCGTGGAACGTACTGTAGACAAAGTACTCGCAATGGAAAAGAAGGTTGCAGGAAATTATGTGAGCATTCAACATATTATGAGGCTTCTTCTTTCCGGTGTTGTGTTGTTTTTAGGTGCCACTGTGCCACAAATCAGTTTGTGGGGTGTGGTTGCCGGGATATTGGCTTTCCAGCTAGCTGTATTTAACGTAAGATTTACATCAAAGAGTTGAATTCTAAACATAGGGGGTGATCAGTAGTGTTAAATATAAAGAATCTATGGGTTTTGAATATCGCTGGCGTTGAAGTCTGGATAACTGAGACGATTTTTAATACATGGTTGATTATGCTGTTCCTTATTATTTTTGCAGTTATCGCACGTATTAAGCTTCATAATTTTAAAACAGTTCCCACAGGTTTCCAGAACTTTATAGAAGCAGTTGTCGAAGCATTTGATGGTTTCGCCAGTAATGCTTTAGGTGAAAAACTCTCATATATTGCTCCCTGGTTTTTTATGGTATTTGCCTTAATTCTCTCATGTAGTTTGTTCAGTATTTTTGGTGTTAGAGCACCTACTGCGGATTTTGCAACTACCTTTGCACTGGCCTTCGCCACATTTATACTCATGTTCTTTATGGGTTTCAAACACCGAAGGGGTAGCTATCTGAAGAGCTTCTTCGAGCCTCATCCTGTATTTTTCCCGCTTAATTTAATCGGGGAGCTGTCAAAACCGGTCTCATTAAGTTTTCGTCTTTTTGGTAATATGCTCTCCGGTACGATTATTTTAACGCTTTATTATGGGTTGACACCGTTATTTGTCCAGATCGGCATTCCAGCATTGCTGCACGCATTCTTTGACGTCTTATTCGGTGCTTTGCAAACCTATATATTTGTAATCATAAGCCTTATGTATATTAAAGGTGCGGCTGATTAACGCGCCTGATCGACAACTCTTGTAAACAGAAATATTAAAGAAATGATGGGAGGAAATTATCATGCGAGAATTAGCAATTGCTATCGGAATGATTCATATTGCAGCTGCCATTGCGCTTCTTAACGGATTATTAACCACATTCGGACAGGCCAGAGTCGCTTCCCAGGCCATAGAATCCATTGCCAGACAGCCCGAAGCCGCTGATTCTATCAGAAGTGCTATGTTTATCGGTTTGGCCTTATCTGAAACATCTGGTATTTACGGCCTCTTAATTGCTATTATTATGCTTTTTGCTAATCCACTGGTAGACATTCTGGTCAACTTGTTGGGTTAGATTAAATTGATGTATTTGACGCAAGACAGAGGGAAGGAGGCCATTTGAATTGCATAGGATAGTTTTTTTGGCTCAAGCTGCCCCTGAAGGCCGTGTTTTTGGCCTGGATTTTCAAACCCTGATCCATATAGGCATCCAATTATTTAACGGAATTATTCTTGCTGTTGCATTAAGTTTTATTCTTTATAAGCCTGTCAAAGAATTTATGCGCAAGCGCACTGACAGAATTCAAAGCAAGATAGATGAGGCAGATGCAACTATGGCCAAAGCCAATGAACTTATTGCTGAGTATGAAAAAAAATTAAAAAATATAGATAAGGAACGTGCAGAGATCCTTGAGGCTGCCCGTCTTAAGGTAGCTGATGAAAGCAAAAATATTCTCGAAGAAGCCAGACGTGAGGCCTTAGAGATTAAGAAGCGTTCAATGGATAGTGTTGCAGAAGAAAAAGAACGTCTTAAGGAAGAAACACGTCTTTACATTATCGAGCTTGCTTCTCTGATAGCTGAAAAATATATTAAGCAAAGCATAGACGCTGAGATTCAGGATAAACTTTTTGAGGAAGCGCTGGCTCAGCTGGAGGATACACAATGGCAAAATTAAAGGATCGTTATGCTGATGCACTTTTTGAAGTTTCAGAAGAGAATGGTACTTTGAAAAGGGATTTAGAACAGGCGGTTTTGGTCAGAGATACGCTTAAAAGCTCTGATGTGCAGGCCTTTCTTCTGCATCAGCATGTTCCTGATTCAGCCAAACGCCAACTTTTTCATAAGGCTTTTTCAGAGAAGCTCGCCTGGCATCTGATGGGGTTTCTGTATCTTATGGTGCGAAAAAAACGTGAATCGTTGATTGTGCCTACATTAACGGAATATATTGATCGCATAAACAGGCGCTTTGGCAAAATAGAAGCAAAAGTTGTCTCAGCCAAAGCACTTACAGAAGAGCAAATCGAATCTATCCGTACTGTTTTAGCAAAGAAAATCGATATGCAGAATATGCAGGTGGAGATTAAGACCACAGTTGATCCTGATGTGATAGGCGGATTTTATGTGCTAATAGATGGACGCATCTTTGACCGTACTCTGAGGTCAGATTTAACCAACATGAAAGAACGCTTACGCTTAAAAAGAGAGGAAGTTGTGAATGATAATTAATCCTGATGAAGTAAGCAAAGTATTAAAACAACAGATTGAGTCTTACTCATCAGAACGGGAATTTTCTGAGGTCGGTACTGTCATACAGGTTGGAGACGGAATTGCGCGCGTCCATGGCTTATACAGTGCCATGAGCGGCGAACTGCTGGAATTCGCTAATGGGACCTATGGTATGGCACTAAATCTTGATGAAGACAGTATAGGTGCTGTTATTATGGGTTCTGACGCAGGAATCAAAGAAGGTGACCCTGTTAAGTTGACCGGTAGAATGACCGAAGTCCCGGTGGGTGACGGTCTGTTGGGTCGTGTTGTCAACGCGTTGGGAGAACCGATTGATGGTAGGGGGGCCATTGCGGCTGATGCTTACCGTAGAATAGAGAGTCCAGCTCCTAGCGTAATTATGCGCCGTTCAGTGAATCAGCCGCTGCAGACCGGCATCAAGGCCATTGACGCACTGGTTCCCATTGGAAAAGGCCAGAGGGAATTGATTATAGGTGACCGTGAAACAGGGAAGACTGCTATTGCTATTGATACAATCATTAACCAGAAAGGCAAAGATGTCTATTGTGTCTATGTAGCTATTGGACAAAAGGCATCAACAATGGCTCGTATAATCAAAGTGCTAAACGAAACCGGTGCTATGGATTACACTACAGTGGTTATAGCTACAGCCAGTGATTCTGCACCATTGCAGTACATTGCTCCATATGCCGGCTGTGCTATCGGTGAAGAATGGATGTATAGGGGCAAGGATGTTCTAGTGGTCTACGACGATCTATCTAAGCATGCAGTGGCATACCGAGCCATTAGTTTGCTTCTACGCCGCCCACCTGGTCGTGAAGCTTTTCCGGGCGATATCTTCTACCTGCACTCAAGACTATTAGAGCGTGCAGCGTGCATGAGCGAAGAATACGGTGGTGGCACCTTGACTGCTCTGCCTATTGTGGAGACACAAGAAGGTGATATCTCTGCCTACATTCCTACAAATATTATTTCTATTACAGACGGGCAGATTTATCTGGAATCTGACCTTTTTAACCATGGAGTTCGCCCGGCGATTAACCCCGGTTTTTCTGTTTCACGTGTGGGGGGCTCTGCTCAGATTCCTGCTATGAAGGAATTAGCCGGTCCTCTCCGTATAGAGTTTGCACAGTATAAAGAATTAGCTACTTTCTCACAGTTTAGTTCTGATCTTACTCAGGATACCTTGGAGCGACTGAATCATGGCGAGCGCATTATGGAAGTCCTCAAACAACCACAGTATAAACCTATGTCAGTTGAAGATCAGGTTTTAATTCTCTATGCTTTAAACAACAGGCATATGAAAGATATAAACGTTGGTCGTATACTGAAGTTCGAGAAGGACTTTATTAAGTATGTCGATAAACATGCTGCCCATATTAAAGAAGAAATCAGGGAAAGTGGCAGGATTTCGAAAAAACTCGAGGAAGATATTGACGCAGTAATTGACGAGGTGAAAGAAAAGTATAACTACGGCTAAAAGGGAGGTGCCCCAATGTGACTTCGATGAGAGATATTAAGCAAAGAATAGCCAATGTTAGCTCAACGGAACAAATTATTAAAGCTATGGATATGATCGCCTCCACGAAGCTGCATAAGGCAAGGGCACAGTTGGAAGGTGTGCGTCCCATTTACCGTAAGCTAAAATGTATTGTAGAAGAGCTAGGTAGCCGGGAAGGAGCCGAAACACACGTATTTTATCAGGAACGGCAAGTGAGGAATTCTTTATATATTATACTGACTAGTGATCGCGGCTTCTCAGGTGGCTATAATGTAAATATTATAGCAAAGGCCTTGGAGCACATGGACCAGGGGAAAAATGAAAAGATACTCGTAGTGGGTTCTAAGGGATACGAGTATTTTAAAAAAAGAGAGAAAAATATTATTCGTAAAATCACCGATGTGGCAGATGCACAGATGTATTATGGTACTGAAAGCGTTGCAAAATGGGTGGCAACCCTTTATTTATCCGGTGAAGTGGAAGAAGTTTTTATTGCCTATACACATTTTGAAAACGTCCTAAGCTATGTGCCTTATGTAGAGAAATTGCTCCCTGTGCCAATTGGCGCCATAGATATGGCAGATAACAGTGATAGAAAATATGAACCGGATATACACACATTTATTGACAACATGATTCCATTATATTTACACATGAACCTATTCAGAGCATTTTCGGAATCACACACCAGTGAACAAGCTGCGCGCATGGTCAGCATGGATGCAGCCGGAAAGAATGCTGAGGAAATGATTGAGGAATTAACCCGTATGTATAACCGCAAACGCCAGACAGCTATCACACAAGAACTCAGTGAAATTGTAGGCAGCGCAAATATTTTGCATAAAGGTGGAATAGATGAAAGTTAAAAATA
Source organism: Gracilibacteraceae bacterium (assembly GCA_012519325.1). GTDB lineage: Bacteria > Bacillota > Clostridia > Lutisporales > Lutisporaceae > BRH-c25. The sequence continues at coordinate 5,444 of JAAYQK010000271.1, forward strand.
AAGGTAAAATTATACAGATTATAGGCGCAGTTATTGATATTCGCTTTGAGGGCGAATTGCCTTCTCTATATAATGCTATTGAAGTACAGTTTGGTAAGGAAACAATAGTTTTAGAGGTTATGCAGCATCTTGGAGATCATACTGTGCGCTGTATTTCCATGCATCCCACAGACGGCTTGAAGCGAGGCATGGAAGCCGTAGATACAGGTGCTCCAATAACAGTCCCCGTAGGTGAAGAAGTTCTGGGACGTATGGTTAATGTTCTAGGCAATCCTATCGATAACAGACCGGAAATAATAAGCAAAGAGCACTGGCCCATACACAGGGACCCTCCTAAACTTACTGAACAGGTTGCTCAGCCGGAAATACTGGAAACCGGCATCAAAGCCATTGATCTACTGTGCCCTTTCTCTAAAGGTGGGAAAATTGGCTTGTTCGGCGGTGCCGGAGTAGGAAAGACAGTCCTTATCATGGAGCTCATCAACAGTA
>JAAYQK010000272.1 GCA_012519325.1 Gracilibacteraceae bacterium
AATAGCGGAAAACCTTAAAGACAGGCATAAGGAGTAAAACAAATTACTATGCTTGCTGTGTCGTAAGGAGATGTGTGGTATGAGAAAGATACTGGTCGACAAAGTAAAGGAAGGAATGGTTCTTGGCAGGACTCTGTACAGCAGTGAAGGCAATGTATTGCTGAATGCCGGTATCATACTGAAGAGCTCTTATATAGCAAAGTTCAAAGACTTAGGAATAAGAGAAGTGTATGTGGAAGATGAAATAAGCCGTGATATAGTACTTAAGGATGTTATTACGGAAGAAACGAGATTTGAAGCAAGAGTGAACATAAAAAATGCGATGGACAGCATCAGATATGGAAACTCTCTTGACGTAAAGCCCATCAGGGACAGCGTGTGCAAAATGATTGATGAGCTGATGGATGTCAAGGATACTATGGTCAACCTGCAGGATTTGAAGAGCAATGACCAGTATACCTTCAGCCACAGCGTGAATGTATGCGTATTATCACTGATTACGGGCATATCCATGAAATATGATGAGGAGAAGCTCAAAGAGATTGGGATAGGTGCAATGCTTCACGATGTGGGAAAGATAAAGATACCCCAAGAGATACTGAACAAGCCCGGCAGTCTTACAAAAAAGGAATTCGACATTGTCAAAAAGCATACAAGCTATGGCTATGAACTGCTGAAGAAAAGCAAGATGCTGAGTACCTATGCAAGCTATATAGCATTAACTCACCATGAGCGGTTTGACGGGGAGGGTTATCCCCTGGGACTCAGGGGAGAGGAAATACACGAGTTTGCCAGGATAGTGTCTGTTGCTGATGTATATGACGCTATTACCTCCGACAGAATATACAAGAAAAGGATTAATATAAATGAAGCTGTTGAATACTTAATCGGAATGGGCGGCCACCAATTTGACTATAATATTGTAAGAAATTTTATTGAGCATATAACCATATACCCGCCGGGAACCTGCGTGCTTTTGAATAACGGGGAGAAGGCCATAGTAGTGGATGTGAACAAGAAATATCCGAACAGGCCGATAATAAGAATACTTATGGATAAGGAAGGACAGATACCCAAAGAACCTGTGGAGATAGATCTTACCAAGAACAATACGCTTCTTATAAGCGATATAATAGATGATATATAAAATAAGGTGCAGGGCTGTAAGGTTACGAGGGAAGGTGCGGCAATGCTTGTTGGAATCGACCTGGGAGGTACTGCCATAAAGGCTGGTTTGGTGGACAGGGATGGGAGAATACTTTTGCAGTCTTCCATAGCCACTAATGCGGGCAGAGATTACAGGCTGATAATTGAAGATATGCAGAAGCAGGTGGAGAAGCTTATAAAAGACAAAGGAATAAGCATAGATGATATAGAATCCATAGGCATCGGAGCACCAGGCCTGATGAATGACAGAAGCGGATATGTCATATATTGTACTAATCTTTTCTGGGAAAACGTCCCTTTGGGTATTATGCTCCGGGAGCATTTCAACAAACCTGTATATGTGGAAAACGATGCTAATGCTGCTGCTTTGGCTGAAAGCCTTTTCGGCTCAACAAAGGGAGCGGGAAATTCTGTGCTGATCACAATCGGAACGGGTATAGGCAGTGGAATAATTATAGATCATAAGATATACAGCGGAAGCCACTATGCAGGTGCTGAGATGGGACATATGATTGTGGGGCCAAATTTCTACAGGTGCAACTGCGGCAACATGGGCTGTCTTGAAACCTTCGCATCGGCAACTGCAATGGTAAAATATGTGATACACAGGCTTGAAACGGATAAAATCAAGTCAAGCATTTTGGATAAGGCAGAGGGTAATACGGAAAATATCAATTCCAGGATAATTTTCGATGCGGCGAAGGAAGGAGATCAGCTCGGCATTGAAACTGTGGACAGGATGATAAAGTATCTTTCCATAGGTATAATAAATGTATTCAATATCCTTGATCCGGAAATAATTGTAATAGGCGGCGGGGTATCCAGGGCAGGAGGATATCTTCTGGATAAGCTGAAGGAGGAAGTCGGCAAAATGCTGTTTACATCCGGAATCAAATATGGCGATATAGTATTGGCGCAGCTGGGAAATGAAGCAGGATTGCTGGGTGCGGCTTTTATTGGGGTTAACAGGAACCGGACAAACAAAGGAGGCTGTGAAAATGCTTAGATTCGATTACTCAAATTCCATGGTTAAGGATCAAGAATTATCTTATTTAAGAGGATATGTGAAGTCTGCCCATAAAATGCTCCATGAGAAGACAGGAGCAGGAAATGAATTTCTTGGTTGGGTGGACTATCCTGAAAAATATAACAGGGATTAAGTTGAAAGGATCATTAATGCTGCCAAAAGGATTAAAGATTCCTCAGAGGTATTTCTGATAATAGGCATAGGGGGCTCCTACCTCGGAGCAAGGGCTGCCGTGGAGCTGCTGGGGCATTCCTTTCACAACCTGCTTCCGGAAGACAAAAGAAAGGCACCTGAGATATATTTTCTCGGTAACAATATAAGCGGGACGTACTTAAAGGAGCTTATGGAAGTTATAGAGGGAAAAAGCATAAGTGCCTGTGTTGTCTCAAAGTCGGGGACGACCATGGAGCCTGCTATTGCCTTCCGGTTTGTAAAGAGATACCTGGAGGCGAAATACGGAAAGCGGTCGGCTGCTGAAAGGATATATGCCGTTACCGATGCTTCCAGGGGCGCACTTAGAAAGCTTGCAGATGCAGAAGGATATGAGTCCTTTGTAATAGCTGATGATATTGGGGGCAGGTACTCGGTGCTGACTCCCGTTGGACTTCTTCCCATAGCAGCAGCAGGGATTGATATAAAAAGCATTCTTGAAGGTGCAAGGGATGCCTGGAAAGAATACCTGGAGCCAGAGCTGGAGAAAAACCAGTGCTACCAGTATGCGGCGGTAAGGCGGATACTTGCCGGAAAGGGAAAGGCTATTGAAGTCCTGATAAGTTATGAACCTTCCTTGCAATTTTTTGCCGAGTGGTGGAAGCAGCTGTTCGGCGAAAGCGAAGGAAAAGATGGGAAGGGAGTATTCCCGGCTTCAATGAGCTTTTCCACCGATT
>JAAYQK010000028.1 GCA_012519325.1 Gracilibacteraceae bacterium
ATTGTCATAAAGAACGTCACCTGCTAAATCAATTAATTTTTGTATATTGACAGACATAAACTCACATCCCGAATTATTATTATATGATAATTATAACATATTTTGTTATAAACAACCGATCCAATTATAAAATTCCTCTTTTGACTATTTTACACAATTATCAATTGTATGGAAACAATTACAATAAACTAAAATCTTCTTTTAAATATCTTTTAATAATAATTAAGAAGATTTTACGTACATGTATGCTGGAGGCGTACTTGAATATTTACAGTAACTTAGGTTCTGAGTTTATGGTTGTTCCGAAAGGCAAAGCCTCAGCTTTTACGCCAAAGGCAAATAAAATGATATTCAGATATCCTTCTAAAGAAGAAGAAAAATCAAAAGAAGAGAAAGAAAGAGCTGAGAAGGAAAAATTCGAAATGATGTAATCACAGGTACCATATTGGGGCAATATTCCGGATCCGTTGATGTTATAGTAAGAAACTGGGAAGGCTTAAAGGAGACTAGGTATATGGCCAATGCAGTAAATGGGGTATTCGCTTTAATACAACTATAGATGAAAGCACTTATGGTGTTACCTACGAAATAAATTTTGAAGGTACGAGATTCCCTGAAAATGGAACTAAGTTCAAACAGCCGAATTTGGATGCGTTGGAAATCAATTTCTTTAATGATTTTACGGAAGTGGCAGATGCAAGACAGTATGATATGAAAGTAAAGCGACCGGCGGTAAATATTAGCGGGAAAAGAACCAAAGACCTGAATAAGCTGCCTATAAACGAAGATTGAAGACAATAAGACAGTAAAGTATAATAAAAAATGCGGCTGCATTAAAGGCAGCCGCGTTTTTTGTATTATCTATGCTTATAGCTTGTTAAATGCATTGTACATTCTCAGTACCAGTGCAATTGCCTGCTCTTTAGTGGTATTTCCCTTAGGAAGCATGTAGGAGACTCCGTCTACGGTTGAACCTCTTATAATATCGTATGCGTTCATGAAATTGACTGCTTCAAGGGCCCAGGAATCAATACTATTAACATCCTGGAACTGTGTCTTGAATTCTGCTGTTGTTGATATATTAGGCATTACAGTTTTTAATGTACGAAGCAGCATTACGGCAATTTCCTGCCTTGTAACATTGTTATTGGGAGCAAATTTGCCGCCGCCGACTCCTCCGACAATTCCCAGATTTGCAGCCTTTAATATCTTGGGATTGGTTGTATCGTTGAAGGGATTTGAAACCGGAGCAGGAGCTGCTGTTCCTGTCATTTTTTCATATAGCAATACTGCCAGCTCGCAGAATTCCTCACGGGTGATAGGTTCCGGGAAGTCAACCAGAACCTTATCGGTAACAAGGTTTTGATCCTTTGCTTTATTGACAACGGGAGCAGCCCATTGGGATAAGCCTTCTTCCCCCGGGGCTATATCGTCGCTGGGAGCAGCTTCTTCGCTTACTATGAACTGTGCTTTGCCGGCAGATTCGAAATATATGAATCATGATAGGTGTTTTCCAGTCTTTCACCAATCTATGCAATTCCCAGCCAAGCACCATCTTCGATTTCTTCATCAGTCAGTCCGGATATAGTTGCCTGACCATTCTCACCAACTGTGAACTCCGTTTTGTTCAAGGTAACTACACCTGCAGCAAAAACCGGTACGTTCATAAGCAAATTTATATAACCATTGTAGCATCAAGAAGTTGAGAATTCTTTCAATATATTAGTTATAACTTTCAAAAAATTGCATAAAAAACTCCGGTACATTATGCATTTTGTTATTAGCCATCAATATACCGGAGTTTTTTTTACCTAGAATACATTTTACCTCAATAGCAAGGTTTAATGTATTATAAGTTTTTACAAGCTGTCGCCGAAATCCTTACGGAATTTTGCGACAAGGTTTTCCTGCCA
>JAAYQK010000273.1 GCA_012519325.1 Gracilibacteraceae bacterium
AGAATTTATAAAAAAATTGAGTGTTGCTAAAACTATCGATACATGATAAAATAAGCTTTGTCGGAAATTCCGACCTAATTCTCCCGGTTTGTGTAATGGTAGCACAACTGACTCTGGATCAGTTTGTCGAGGTTCAAATCCTTGACCGGGAGCCATATGATTACAATACCTGCAAGGTTTTAGACTTTGCGGGTTTTTTGTTATACTTCAAATATGTTTTTTAAAACAGCTTCCAGACTTTCACCGGATATAACCAATCCATTTTCAGTATTTTTTAAGCCGAAAAAGTCTACTGTCAGTTTATTATCAGTTTTTTCAATACCTTTACTTAAACCTGGTATAACCACTACTTCAACATCTTCTTTTGCTTTTTCTGCAATATTGTTAAGGTTCAGCTTTTTTATAGCATTTATGGTAGGCTGAACTTCATCTATATATTCCATTATCATAAGGCTATTGGAATAATACTTTCTTTCAGGTTTGTTTCCTGAGAATGGTTCTTTGTTGTTTAATGCGCTCAATACTCTTCTGAGAGATTCGTTGTTAAAATCCTCATTATATATGTATGAGAATTCCTGCATGGAACAGAGATCATTCAGGAAGCTTTCACTGACTTTTTCCTTGGACATCAGTGAATTCCAAAAGAAGACCATGATTTCAAGTCCGTTCAAGTTGATTTTTATGTTTGCCATATCAACACCTCTGTTTATATTTGTTCTTCCTTTATAGAAGACTTATATTATTATAACTCAAAACTCCATTGCTTTCCACTCCAACCTTACCCGTCAATACCTGCAAGGTTTTAGACTTTGCAGGTTTTTTTATGAAAATATATAGAATTCTGTTATAATAAATACATGTTAATGGTTTAGTCATAGGATAGCAATGAAGCATAAAGAGGTGATATATTGTGGCTAAAATAAAGACTGACATTAGAAATGCAGTTCGCAGAAGCTATGGCAGCATTGCCTCCGGAAGAGCAGAAGATGGGGGCTGCTGCGGCAGTAGCATTAGTGTTAAGAATTCTGCAAAAGATATATCAAGAGGAATTGGATATTCTGAAGAAGAAATGCAAGAAGTTCCGGAAGGTGCCAACATGGGGCTGGGCTGCGGAAATCCTCAGCTAATCGCAGAGATAAAAGAAGGCGAAACAGTAATTGATCTTGGAAGCGGCGGAGGAATAGATTGTTTCCTTGCATCAAGGAAGGTAGGCCCCAAAGGGTATGTAATCGGGGTGGATATGACTCCTGAGATGTTGAGTAAATCAAGGATTTTAGCAAGGAAGCACAGATATTTCAATGTAGATTTCAGACTGGGAGAAATTGAGAATCTTCCGGTAGCTGATAATACGGCGGACGTGATTATCTCAAATTGTGTTATTAACTTATCACCAAAAAAGCAGAGGGTATATGATGAAGCGTACAGGGTGTTGAAAAAAGGCGGCAGATTAGCAATTTCTGATGTGGTTTTGGTCAAAGAACTCACAAAAGAAATGAAGCAGGATAAAAAGCTTTACTGCGGGTGAGTCGCCGGTGCTTCTTCAGTTGAAGAACTTAAGGCATATTTTGAGAAAGCCGGATTCAGCCATATTAGTATTGATACTAAAGAGGTGTCCAAGGAATATGCCGCAAAATGGTCGCACAACTTAAAAGTCGGAGAGTATATTATGTCCGCATCGATTAAGGCGGTTAAGGTTACATGAATTAAGCATTCAAGGAGGTATTGAAATGCCTGAATTAAGCAACAGGGTAAATATATTTACCGATTCTGTCATAAGACGTATGACCAGGATTTCCGAGGCCTACGGGGCAATAAACCTTTCACAGGGGTTTCCTGATTTTGACCCCCCCAAGGAGATTTTAGATGCATTGGCTTATGCATCATATAACGGCCCCCATCAATATACATTTACATACGGTTCTTACAATCTTAGAAGCGCTTTGGCAAAAAAACACGGAAAAGCTATTAACCGAACCATTGATCCCGACATGGAGGTGTTGGTCACCTGCGGCGGCACGGAAGCAATGATGAGTGCTATGATGACAATCTGCAATCCGGGGGATAATGTTATTATATTCAGCCCCTATTATGAAAATTACAGGGCGGACACGATTCTGTCCGGTGCAAACCCGATAATAGTTCCCTTGAATCCTCCGGATTATAGTTTCGACAAACAGGTTTTGGAAGATGCTTTCCGGGATAATGTGAAAGCAATCATTGTATGCAATCCGTCCAATCCAACGGGTAAGGTGTTTACATCAGAAGAACTGGAGTTTATAGGGCATTTGGCATTGAGGTATGATGCTTATGTAATTACCGATGAAGTCTATGAGCATATTATATACGAACCTTTTCATCATGTTCATATGGCAGGCCTTCCTGATATGTACGATCATACGATAACCTGCAGCTCCTTGTCCAAAACCTATTCTATTACAGGCTGGCGACTCGGATATCTGATTGGGCCGGAAAAGGTAATTGAAAGCGCTAAAAAAGTCCATGATTTTCTGACGATATGTGCTCCGGCTCCGCTGCAAGAGGCTGCATGCGTCGGTGTCAGCTTTGACGAGTCATACTATAAAGATCTTCAAAGGAAATATACCGAAAAGCGAAATTATTTCTGCAGGCGCCTGGATGAAATAGGCTTGCAGCACAATACGCCTCAGGGCACTTATTTTGTTATGATGGATATTTCAGAATTCTTATCAATGGATAAGTTTAAGGGATGGACTGACATGCAATTCTGTGAATGGATGATTATGGAGATCGGTGTTGCTGCGGTGCCGGGTTCAAGCTTTTTTATGGAACCTGTTAATAATTTGATAAGGCTACATTTTGCAAGAAGCATGGATACTTTGGACGAAGTGTTGAACCGTCTTGAAAAATTAGGCCGGTATCTGCACAGATAGAAAAAATATATGTGGTATGCAGGAAGGAAAACCGGATGAGAGAACTTAATGTTGATGTAATCACCAATACTGTTGAAAAGTTATGCATCGAATCAAATTATTTTCTTCCTCAGGATGCAAAAAAGGCACTTGAAGAGGCTGTTATGAAGGAAGAATCTCCAATTGGAAAGGATGCGCTGCTTAATATTCTTAAGAATCAGGAGATAGCCGGAAGGAACCGGGTACCTATTTGCCAGGATACAGGTTTGGCGGTCTTTTTTATTGAACTTGGTCAGGACTTGAGACTGGTGGGAGGAGACTTTAATGAAGCAATTAATGAAGGTGTAAGGCGCGGGTATAAAAACGGGTATTTGAGAAAATCCGTGGTTGATGATCCGATTTTTTTAAGGAAGAATACCGGTGACAATACTCCGGCAATTATTCACACGACCATTGTAAAGGGAGACAAGTTAAAAATCACAATAGCACCCAAGGGGGGAGGAAGCGAAAACATGAGTGCGCTGCGCATGCTCACACCTTCCGAAGGGGTCAAGGGCATCAAGGAATTTATAGTAGAAACGGTGGATCGGGCTGGGTCAAACCCATGCCCTCCGGTAATTGTAGGTGTGGGTATAGGCGGTACTGTTGAAATGACTGCACTGATTGCTAAAAAGGCATTACTGCGTACTTTAGGAGAACATAATTCCAATCCCGAGGTTGCCAAGCTGGAAAATGAGCTGCTTGAGGAAATAAACAATCTCGGCATAGGCCCCCAGGGGTTTGGGGGAAGGATTACAGCCCTTGCAGTAAACATTGAGACCTTTCCCGCTCATTTGGCCAGTATGCCTGTTGCAGTAAACATACAGTGCCATGCGGCAAGGCATATGACTGCTATACTATAAGAGGAAGCCGGAGGTGTTATAGAGTGACTAGAATTATAAACACGCCATTGACAGATGAGGTAACATGCAGCCTGCATGCAGGAGATAGAGCACTAATTAACGGAATCATATATACAGGGCGTGACGCTGCTCATAAAAGATTGGCTGAATTGCTGGAGCGAGGTGAAAAATTGCCCTTTGAGATTAAAGGACAGATTATTTATTATGTCGGGCCTTGTCCAGCGAAACCCGGTAAGGCAATAGGCTCTGCAGGTCCTACTACCAGCGGACGTATGGATGCCTATACGCCCGGACTGATGAAAATCGGCCTTAAAGGTATGATTGGAAAGGGAGAGTGCAGTAAAAGCGTAATTGATTCCATAGTAAGGCATAAAGGAGTATACTTTGCGGCTGCCGGCGGTGCGGGGGCTCTGCTTGCTGAGACTGTAAAGGAAGCTGAGGTTGTGGCATTTGCAGACCTGGGTCCTGAGGCAGTATTCAGATTAAAAGTGGAAAAATTTCCGGTTACCGTAATAATAGATACAGAAGGTAAGAATCTGTACGAAATCGGAAGAAGTCAATATCAAAAATAGTTTGGAGGCCATGCTGCCTTTCATATAAGTTCGGAACTGGTTTGTTTAAAGGCTGCGGAGTCTTTGAAAACAGCTGAATGCCGATAAATCTATAAGATTTATCGGCTTTATAATGAACGGCAGCTTCTTAGTATGTATATACCAGACTTACTGAAGCCCTTATTTCCAATTCGCCTGAGGAAATTTCCGTTGCCGGTGCTTCTGCAAAAGCAGACACCATATTGCTGTCCGCACGAGAATATAATATTGGAGGATTATAACCTCCGCTGGTTTCATTAATCTGTGCCGGGAGGCCTATTTTGATTCCAAATTGCTTTGCCAGCAAATCAGCTTTTGCCTTGGCCTTGGAAGTTGCATTTTCCAAAGCCTGAAGATAATATTTATCAGGGTTTGCTACTGTAAAACGGATATTGGAAACCTTGTTTGCATCATTCATGGCCACTGCGTCAATAACTGTCCCCACCATTGCAATATCTCTTATTGTAATTTCCAGTGTGTTTATTACCCTATATCCTGTTATGTATGATCTTTTTTCTTTATCTGAATATGTCTGAACAGGATAGATAGTATACTGTGAAGTTTTTATATCCGGCTCTGCAATATTCAGATCTTTCAGTAGCTGCATAATCTTGCTCATTTTTTCCGCATTTTCCTGCTGTGCCGCTTTTGAGCTTGCGTTTTCTGTTTGAACGCCTACATTAATATAAGCCGTATCGGGTTTTACTCTGACTGTGCCCTGAGAACTTACTGAAAGCGTTTTCTGCGTCATCCGCGGGTTTTCGGCATTGCCGATTATTGAAAAATCCCCCGCAATTGTACTTAAAGCAAATACAAGGGCTAATGCAATTATCAATGTAATCTTTTTATTCATATTTTACCTCCGTTTCATGTATTAACAGGAATGCTTATTTTATGATTATCCTGCTTTATCGTTAAGACGCAAAGCAGTAGTCATAAGTTCCATTTTTTCTAATATTGTCCTTGTACAGGATTGTTTTCCGCGCTGTCCTGTTTTGTCACCAGACTATACATAAATACCTTTTATATTTCAATTCGCTGTGATAATATTATTATTATCCTATGCAAATAGTCGCGAAGTTTTAAGTCTAGGAAAATACAATGCAAGGAAGTGTATTATGGTTATAAAACATGCGGTGCTCCGCGGAAGTAAAAATACCTTGAAAATTGTTCTGAATCTTGTAAAGTTTATTGTTCCGGCAGTTTTTATTCTAAAGGTATTGGAGCATTCCGGCTGGCTTTTCAGGATTGCGGCTTTTTTTGAACCCTATATGAGCTATATAGGTTTGCCAGGAGAAGGAGCACTGATTATTATAATGGGGCAGGTAACACTATATAGCGGAATTGCTGCAATGGCTGTAATGGATATTACAGTAAAGCAGATAACTATTGCAAGCACTTTTATTGCTATATTTCATTCCATTATATTGGAGACAGTGGTGGTAATCAAAGCAGGAGGAGACTGGCCGATTGTTGTCGGATTCAGGTTTGTTGCTGCTATACTGGCATGCTTTGCATTAAATTTACTAATTCCGGGGGTATAGAAAATGAATTGGAATGAAGTATTTATGGAAACATTCAAAGTAAGTTTTTCGACGATTTTAAAGCTTATGATTATCATGACTCCTTTGCTTATAGGCATTGAATGCCTCAGGGACATGGGATGGATGGAGAAGCTGTCTGGAAAGCTCGTGAAGGTTACCGGAATTATAAGGCTGCCGGGAGAAGCCGCCCTTGGGCTGATAGCAGGGTACTCGGTCGGAATGGTTATGGGTTCGGGAATCATAATACAGATGAAAGAAGAAGTTGAAATGACTAAGGTACAGTTGAATACATTATTTATATTTATTGGAATTTGTCATGCTGTTGTTGAAGAGACTATAATTTTTGAAGCAGTTGGTGCAAAGGGAGTGTTTGTGTTGTTAAGCAGGATACTTACTTCACTGCTATTTGGTTTCCTATATGTCTGGATTACTAATTATACCGGCACTTCTATAAAAAAGAGCTCTGAAAAGGAAAGGGTATAGAAGCGGATTGCGATAAGGAAAAGCTGTAAAAGGCGCATAAAAATAACGGTTTAACCGTTATTTTTTCTTCATAAAAGCTCATGTAATGGCAAGGATATTTACTAAAGTAAAACAATAAGGCAAATGAAGGTGGAATATGAACAGAAACAGGATTATTGAAGCCTTTACCAGGGTTTTCCTATGGGTAACCGTGATTATTATTAATATTATGTATATTAGAGGTTCCTTTGAGACCTTGCCTGATAAAGCAAAAACATTTATTATTACGGGCGATTTGTCCATGACAATAATACTTCTTTGGTTTATGCCTTCGACAATGGCGGAAAGAAGAGTGAAAAAGGGACTTAAATATCTGGATAGGGATAATGACAAAGCTGTCGGATATATTGAAGCATACCTTAATTCCAATATGATTACTTCAAATGAAAGAAAACATGCTATGAGAATTTTGGGGGTTGCCCATCACAAGAGAGGTGATGACGAAGCAGCGTTAAAATACCTGAAACAGGCTCTGGAAGGAAATGATCAGGATAATGAGCTGAAGGCGGAAATTCTTGGAGCAATGGGGATAATTCATTCCGAGTCGGGAGAGTACCAAAAGGCAGCAGATTATTTCGACAGAGCTTTTGAAATAATGTTTTCCATGTCCAGAGTAAATATTGACAGAGCAGTATTTTTGCAAGTAATAAATACTTATATTAAAACAGGCCAGCATGAAAAAGCTTTGATGATATACGAAAGATTGATTATGATACGTGGATTCACGAGGGATAAAAGAGCAGAAAAGCTTTTGGGCATACAATAGTTTTAGGTGCCGGTCTGTCAACATGTTGATAAACCGGCATCATAATAAGAGAAGACTTTGTTTCTATTGTTATACTATTGCTTCTATAGACTGTATTTCCAGCGGAATCAAATCCGTGTACTTCGTATGTATAAATCTCGCCGGGGTTCAAGTTGCTGTCCGTAATGGAATAGAAAGTAGTCTTTAGAATTTCTTCGTTATTGCGGTACAGAATAAAACCTGCTATGTCCGAGTGAACTATTGTACTTCCCCAGTCAAGCCTTACCTTTGAATAGCCCGTTTCGGATGCTTTTAAGGTTATAGCATTATCGTTATTTCTGTTTATCGTAAACACGATTCTTTTGTTTATATCTTTTGCTGTATTGAATACAAAACTGTCTGAAATATGAATTTCGATTGAGTCTGAATCAGAATGGACCGTGTATTGGGTCTTGTCAAGATACATTACTGTATTATCGTTAAATATTGCTTTTACTCTTATACCCTTCAGGGGCAATTCCACCTGGAATCCCGTTACAGTATGGTTATCCAAAAATCTTCTGTTTGCGATATACCCGTCTACAATGTTTACTGCGCGGTTCAGGTCAGTATTGATTCTTTTTAAGACTTCCCTATTAAGATTATGATCATTATTTAAAGCTTCCGCTGCTTCCTGAATACTGTTCTTAATAGAATAGGCCGATTCTGCATCGTCCATATCAATGGGGACTTCGATATTTTCGATCAGACCTTTATACTTGTTTCTCTCATTTTTGTTTATACCGTTATTCTTCAGGTAAATATCATCGATTTTTCTTACAATATCTTTTAGGATTACCTTTATTGATTGCAGGGGATCTTTACCCGTAACTGACGAGGGAGTGCTGAAGGTACCTAGCTTCAATGCATTGTCATAGCCGCTGCTAAATAGGGACTCGAATTCAAAGATTGAAACGCCGCTTGCATTTGAAGCTCTTGCGGTGTCAATCTGTCTTATAAAAACCTTTTTATCAACTTTGTTAAAAGTTGCAATTCCTGAAGAAACCTGCGAATGTCCTCTTGAAAAAGCCCAGGAATTAACCAAATCATCAGCGACAGGTTTTTCATTGAGGTAGTAGGACATGGGTATTAAAGTATTAATGTAATCTTTGTTAACCCACGTCTTTGGATTCTGGAATACATCCGTCAGGGTATCATCATAGTCCGGCCAAACATCTGCCGATATTTGAATTTCAGGCCTGAGGGACTTTAATTCGGAAAATATCCTGCACGCATAAGAACTTATAATGTATTCTCTGAATTCACACCATTCCTTCCATAATGAATCCTCCGGATTCAAATTGATTGGGTCGGTACCGGAAAAATTTCTAAAAAGCTGTCTGGTATATGTATCATAGCCAAAGTCATTTGTATAATCACCGGAATTAGGATACCTTAAATAGTCAAACTGAATACCATCGACATCGTAATTTTCAATCAGTTCTTTATACAGCTCCGATAGGAAGTCCCGGACCTGGGGGAGGGCAGGATTCAAAAAATAATACTTATTACCTTTCCTGCTTATATTCATCCACTCAGGTTTCTTCTCTGCTATGGGCAGGTCAACAAGAAAGTTTTCTACCCATGCATGCAGTTCAATTCCTCTTGAATGTGCTTCCGCAATATATGAGTCAAGGACGTCAAATCCTTCAAAAATTGGATTCTGTTTCATAATCCCATTGTCTGTAGGGTATATGGTATAACCGTTCCAGTGGGTTTCAAGATATATTGTGTTTATATTAATTGACTCCAGCATATCGAAGCGCTTTTTCACATCTTCAAGACAGGTGTCTTTTGGTCTTAGCCATACTGCCCTGTTTTCCGCCTTCACTGATTCAAAGGACATGAAGTAAGCCATGTCAGAGTATTTCTCTATCTCTTGGACGGTATTGCTCAGGTTTTCATACATGCCTTCTTCAAGCTGTTTATTAAGGTTTGCAAGCTTTGCAGCAGCATGGTCTATTTTTTTCTGCACATCATCATATGGTATGTCCAGATACTGAAGCCTGGCCAGGTCAAGTCTGTCCTGTGCCGCCTCAATGCTAAGCAAGGATCTTATCCTGTAAGAATCAGGGGTAAGGATTACAGTCACTTCTTTTTTATCAGGATTTACACTAACCATTGAGCCTAACAGTGCATTTTCCTGAAGCCATTTCATAGCTTTTCCGTGCCCTGACAGTATAAATCCCCCTTCAGGTATCTTTGAATCATTGCCTCCCGAACTTGTTATTATTCCCTCGCTGTTTACAGCTACCTCATAACCGTAAGAGTTTGTACCGGTGAATTCGCCGTAGCTGCTATCATAGATCACCAGCTGTTCAGGCCCCCTGAAGCTGTCATAAGGCTTACCTTCCTCTGCATCCCATGCAGCGGGATTATCCGCTATTGTTCTCGGATTGTATGCGGCATATTTCATTTTGCTTGCATTATAAAGTTTTGCATCAGCGAATACCTTTACAATAGCGCCCGGCTTTGCCTTTTCATTCACCTGCTTGTAGTAAGGGCTGCCTGTGTGTATGGATATAACCACACCGTCCGGAGGTATCAGCGAATCATTTTTCTCTTGCATTATTTCGCTGATTTTGCTGTTTTGAACCGTCAGCTCCATTCCCCACTGGTTTGTCTTTGTGGAAGTGTTGTAATTAGAATTGTATAAAACTATCTGATTGGCATCTCGCACCCTATTGATTTGATCAATAGGTATCACAACCTCATCCAGTATAAAATACATATCGAGAGAAGCCGGTATGTCTATGTTTTCAAACGTCAATTCTTTGCCGACGGCAAGCCTGCCTATAAAATCCTCATCATCGCCTGTATAAGATATAATGCACCCGTTGGGAGGGATATATGTACCATTGGTACCGCTGCTGTTTTTATGGACAACTATATTGTTTACAATAACATACTCATGAGTGTTTTCCCCGAAAGGTTTTGTAAACTCACCGTAGTTTTTGGTATACAATATGATTTTTCCTTCTTCCCTTTCAGCATCAATCATGTGGATTGGGTATGATTCGGAGCTGTCTTCGAATACAATTGAAGGAGCGATGTTTAGGCTGTTATCATCGGCACAAATATTGATTCTAAACACAAATGTTATAATTAAACATATATATAATAGGCTATTTATATAATACTTCATTTTACAGCTCCTTTCCGTTTCCTGTCATGCCAATCATTAATGATTATACCAGAGCTATACGATTTAGGATAGATATTCTGTATGTTTTATAAGGGAACCTGACTGTATCGAAAACGGCTTGTTCGGGAATACACAAAGTGTTAAAATTATTCAAGAGGAGGCATGTTTATGTATGGTCTTGCACTAGAAGGCGGAGGCGTGAGGGGTGCTTTCCATATGGGTGCTTATAAAGCTTTGCTGGAAGAAGGATATGAGTTCGGAGGAGTGACAGGAACTTCCATAGGAGCTTTGAATGGTGCAATAATCGCCCAGGGGGATTTCGAAGCCGGATACAGGCTGTGGGAAAGCATGGATACCCCTTTACTGTTTGATATTGAAGAAGAACAATACAGAAAGCTGATAGACAGGAGAATAGACAGGGAATTGCTGTTCAAGCTGGCAGCCAGGATGGGCGAAATAATTGAGAATAAAGGCATTGATACCAGTAAAATTCGTAAGGTTATTGAAAGTATTATAGATGAGGAAAAGCTGCGGAAATCAGAAACCGATTTCGGTCTGGTAACAGTGTCTATTAGTGATTTGAAGCCTTTGGAGTTATATAAAGAGGATATACCGGAAGGCAAAATGATTGATTATCTCATGGCAAGTGCCAGTTTCCCCGGTTTTAAATTAAGTCCTATCGGGAATAAATACTATATTGACGGTGCCTTCTACGATAACTGCCCCATCAATCTTCTGGCCAGGAAAGGTTATAAGGATATTATTGCGATTAGGACCTTAGGGTTGGGTATAGTTCAACATGTACGTTATAAAGGTGTTAAAGTCACAAATATA
>JAAYQK010000274.1 GCA_012519325.1 Gracilibacteraceae bacterium
AAAAAACCCTTGACAACAATTAGCTGGTCTTTATTTTTTATTTTCTAATACCTTAATTTATAACTAAGCAGTCTCATCCCGTTTAAAATGACAACTAATATGCTTGCTTCATGTACTAACATGCCGATTGACATGTTCATCCATTCACTGAAGAAGACACTGGCAAGCAGGACTAATACAACTCCTACCGCGATAACAATATTCTGGCGCATGTTATTAGCTGTTGTTTTTGTTAAACCTAATGCATGGGGCAAGCGGCTAAAATCTGAATTCATCAATACAATATCCGAAGTTTCTATTGCTACGTCGGTACCGCCGCCCATAGCAATTCCTACTTGTGCTAAAGCTATTGAAGGGCTGTCATTTACTCCATCCCCAACGAATGCAACAATTTGACCTTTAGCTTGTAAATCTTGAATATATGCCGATTTGTCTTCCGGTAACATGTGTCCGTGAGCTTCAGTTAGTCCTAATTCACGTGCCACTAAATCAACTGTTCCCTGATTATCTCCCGAAAGAAGCACCAGATTTTTAACGCCTAACTTTTTTAGCTTTTGGAGATCTTCTTTTACGCCCGGGCGAATTTGATCACGAATACCCATTAGCACATTTAATTCACCATCGACTGATGCCAAAACAAGTGAATTTCCGTTTTCTTCAAAACAAGCAATATCTGCACGGGCTTTTTCACTTAAGTATACATTTTCCTGTTCCATAAGTGCAACATTGCCAACTGCTACTCCATGCCCATCTACTTGAGCAACTATTCCGCCACCCTTTATAACATCTGTTTTTTCAACTTTATAAACCCTGGTATCTCCGATATGTTCTACAACTGCTTTAGCTAATGGATGGTCTGATTCACTTTCAACACTTGCAAGAATACCTAATACTTCATCTTCATTATCTGTATAGATTTCTTTGTCTGCTACCTTAGGATTTCCTATTGTTAATGTGCCCGTTTTATCAAATACTACTGTATCAACCTTGCTAAAATCGTGAATAACTTCGCTGCCTTTTAAAAGAATGCCGTGCCGTGCCCCATTGCCAATACCTGCAACGTTTGAAACAGGTACACCTATGACCAATGCTCCCGGGCACCCCAGAACCAGTATTGTAATTGCAAGCTCAATATCCCGTGAAAATAACCATACTATGATAGAGAGAACCAAAACGGCTGGGGTGTAGTATTTGGAGAATCTATCAATGAAACGTTCGGCTTCTGATTTTGAATCTTGTGCTTCTTCAACCAATTCAATAATTCTACCAAAAGTAGTATCTTCACCTACACGATCAGCGGTAATTTGTATTGTCCCATTTTCTAAAATCGTTCCTGCGTACACTTGAGAACCTTTCTTTTTACCTATCGGTACAGATTCACCGGTAATGCTTGCTTCATTAATATGACCTTCTCCGGTTAATACCGTACCATCAACGGGAACTTTTGCGCCGGTTTTAACAAACAAAATATCACCTACGTCAACTTCATCTACTTCCACTTCTTCAAATTCGCCATTTTCCATTTGCTTCAAAGCGCTTTCCGGTGCCATCTCAGTTAATTCTTTAATAGCAGAGCGTGTTTTATTCAATGTACGCTGTTCTAAATAGGATCCAAATAAGAATAAGAATGTAACTATAGCCGATTCTTCAAGATTCTTAATTAAAAATGCACCGGTAACTGCAATGGTAACTAAAACGTCAATACTTACGACTTTAACCCTTATTGCTTGATAAGCTTGGATTGCAATAGGTGCAACCCCTATTATTGAGGCGATTGTCAAGAACCAAACAGCTATAACTTCATTTTTAAAACCCAGCTCAGCTATAAATCCAATGATAATCAAAATTGCACTGATCAATGTTATGTAGTTTTTCTTACTTAATATGAATCGCTGCATCTTTCCATCACCTTCTTGCTTGGATAATTATTTTGCTAAGCGTGATATGCTTTATCGACTTCGGCTAACATCTTGTATACCGCTTCATAGCTTTCACATACATCACCCGGAACTGTATAGGTATCCGTAATTTCACGTAATTTTGCAAACTCTTCATTTAGTTCAGGTTTTTCCGTTCCTGCTTTTTTGGTTTTCTTGACGATAATATCATATAATCTGCGAACCTCGTGAAACTCCGGATGATTACCTCCGTGAACGCGTGCTACGATAGGTATGTATTGATCCAATGTTTTAAAATGACTTTCTTTAATTTGGCTAAATGTTAATTGTTTTGACATAATCTTCCCTTCTTTCTTATCATATTATTTTTATTTGCTATGGCTTTATTGTACCAAAAGTTTAGAGAATATAAATTGACCTAAATCAAAATTATATATTTTTCTTTAGTACCAGGTACGGCACTTAAGAACTTCCTTCCTGCAGCTAATATAGTGCACCATAATAATGTGCTTTATTTCGAAGCACTTATCTGGTAAGATGTTATTGTAATGGTGAAAACCGTAAAAATATTATGAATGAAGGGCTTTACAATGAAAAAGAACAAAAAAGTCATAATTTTTACTCTTATTCTGGTTTTATTATTGCCTATATCAAACATTTACGCAAATGAAGAATCAATCGTCCCATCGACCCCAGTTTTGACACCGGATATCACAGATCAGACTGATAAAGCTGTTACGGTCACAATCAGCAACTGGGATACTGCAGATACCAAAGAATACAAAATCGATAATGGTTCCTGGCAAGAATATACCGGGCCGGTTATCTTAACATCAAATGCAACCATTTATGCAAGAGGCACTACTCCTTTGGGGACAGTATCTGATATTGCCAGTTTGAAGATAACAAACATAAGAAGACTTTTAAGCAAAACAGAAGTATCAGGGCAAGCTTCCTTGACAGTAAAAATTGTAATTTATGACATTAATAATAATGTAGTCGGATGTGGAAGCGGTTTTATAGTTTCTTCCGATGGGCTGGTTGCCACTAACTATCATATAATTGATATGGCTCCCAGAATAGAAGTCATTACAACGAATAATGAAACCTATGCTGTCACGGGGGTCTCGGCATACGATAAAAAGCTTGACCTTGCAGTTTTGAAGCTGGAGAACGCAAAGAATTTACCGACAGTAATACTTGGAGATTCTGATAGCCTCCAGTTGGGAGATGATATTGTAGCTATAGGATATCCATTAGGCCTGCCGATCACTGTATCATTCGGAAATGTAAGCAGCCTCAATATTCCGGGCACATTATACCGAACCGGGCAAAAGGATATCCAGATTACAGCACCCATATCCAGTGGAAGCAGCGGCGGGCCGTTAATTAATATGTATGGTGATGTTGTAGGAATAAACTATTCCTACATTGAAAATGCACAGAATATTAATTATTCAATACCGGTAAACGAATTGAAACCAATGCTTGCTTCTGCGAGTATAAAGAAATTGCCTGATATCGTCAAGAAAGTATATCCATCCATGAATTATGCCCAGCTAGAAAAATATATATTTTTTAACTATCCTGATAAAAAAAGCGGTGATTATACCTTCAGCTTCACAAATATTGTAATAATTGACTCCGGTAATCAGCCCGATGTTGTGGGTGTATACCTCGACCTGAACAGCTCAAAGTATGCGGAAATTTTACTGGCTGAGCTTGAAGGAAACAAGAAGGAAGTTGAGAAATGGATTGATGAAATTTACTCAAAAGTAAAAGCCATTGATCCTCATAAGGATATTTATGTCCATGTGGCACTTTATTGGTCGTTCTATACACGACCCCAAGGCTATACCAACCAAGAAGCCTATTACAATCCAAACACAAAGATGTGGGAAATATATAAAGTAAAGTTGAAATACGGCTATAAAAACAATAAACCTGATATTACCTGGTATAAATAATATAAGGGAGATTTGGATATGAAAGAAGCTCGTTTTATTCTGCCGCTTATCCTAATGATGATGTTTTTGTCTTCAGTAAACATATTTGCAGCAGAAGTGCTAACCGCCGAAGACTACTATAATATTGGACTTACCTTCTTCGATGAGTCAAATTATTCAGAAGCTATCAATAATTATGAAAAGGCAATTGAACTGGATCCTACGTATGCACGTGCATACTTGGGCTTGGGCGATATTTATTATTACCAGAAAAAATATGAGGAAGCCATTGTAAACTATGATGCTGTTATAAAATTGGAGCCTGCCAACGCTTATGCATATTATTACAAGGGTTCGGCATTATATTTTCTTTTCAAATATGATGAAGCAATAAAAATGTTTAATGAAGCAATAAAAATTGACCTGGATTATAGAGATGCCTATCAAAGTAAAGGGAGTTCCTTATTCATCCTCAAAAGATATTCCGAAGCCATGGAATGCTATTACAAAGCTTTAGAGCTCAATCCATCTGATACTACTACTAATGTATGCATAGGTGATACTTATTACTATCAAGGATTGTATGAAAATGCTATTGTTTATTATGATTTAGCTATCTATTTCAATGCTTACGATAAATATGCCTACATGGAATATGTTTACATAAACAAAGGATATTCCCTCTACCAATTATCCAGATACGACGAAGCCATAAAAGCCCTTGGACTGGGGTTGGAGATAGACCCTGACCATGCAGCTGCAAATTACTATATGAGCTTATCGTTAGTTAAAACAGAAAATACCAAAGACTACTGTCCATATTTAAAAAAAGCTGTTTCCCTGGATAAATCATATATAGAAAAAGCACTAACTGAAGAAGCCTTCAAAAATCTATTACAAGACGAAGCCTTTATAGGAATAATCTATGATGCTGAAAAAGATATTCACGATAGATTCGAAAACTCAGATATACTTGAGAGCGAAGCACTTGCAGAAGTTCATTTTCTTCACATGAATACATCCGGTAATGTAAAAGAAGATGCAAAAGCGCTAAAAGCTGAACGGGATTTTATAAACAATTTTCATAAGGGCAATATATATAATTCAGCAAGTGCCTATAAATACCATATTAATCGCAATTCACCCTTTTTAGCCGATATGATAAAATCGGGCAGAATGATAAAAGGCCAGATCCTTGTAGGCCTGAAAATCACCTATAGTCCTTCCAAAGAAAATATACTTTATATAGGTAAACAAGATGGTGTATTGAAAGCCGTAGTCTTTGAGATTGCAGGTGATTTTAAAATTGATGGCCAATCCATTACTATTAACGATTATATTATATTTATATATAACAAGGGTATATGGGAATGTTACGGATTTCTAAAACCTAGAGAATTGTAAGTACTAGGGAAGGCTCCAAAAAACATTAAGGCCACCACCGCGCATTCTATCCTCTTATCTTTCCAACCCTCTCTTTATTTTGCATTTCCTTTAGTCTTCCTCCAAAAATATTGACTGCCAAACCTAACATTACCAAAAAAGCTCCGATAATCTGCCACATAGAAAATGTCTCATTTAAGAACAAGACAGCGCTGCTCATACCTATTACCGGAACTAATAATGCAAAAGGAGCAACTGCACCTGCAGGATAACGCGAAAGTAATCTCCCCCATAGCCCATAGCCACCTAATGTTGCAAAATATGCCAAGTAAATTATTGTAGCTAATGTTACCCAATTCAAAGAATCCCAGGCCGCCTTCCATGCAGCAAGCCCTTCAAAGTATAAGGAGAGAATACCAAGTGGCAGGATTGCAACTGCACCTGCCCATACCACTAAAGATACCATGGAAAAAGGAGCTGTGGCTTTTGTTGCACGTCGCATAATTACATTTGAAACCCCGAAGCTGGCAGATGCACACAAAGTTAACCAAAATCCAACTGCTGTCATACTGCCTCCTTGCTGTAAGCCTACCATAACCATGCCTCCTGCAGCTATTATAAGACCTACTATATGATTCCATTCCCATCGTTCTCCCAGAATCAGAGCTGCAAAAACTAAAGTAAAAAAGGTTTGGGACTGATGTACTAAAGATGAAAGTCCCGCAGGCATACCTAGTTTAATTCCCATAAAACTGCTACAATTAATCCCATCCCTATGTCATATTTTTTCAATGGTGCACCTCCTCAGGCTATAGCTTTTTATAAATAGACTTTCAAAGTTACTTATTAAGGCAACAGATTCTTTTGTGCTTACTTGTGGTACGGCTCCCCCTTGATTATCCTGAACCCTCTGTATATCTGCTCCAGCAGTATCACTCGCATCAGCTGGTGGGGGAAGGTCATGGGAGAGAAGGAAAGCTTGAAGTCAGCACGCTTCAACACTTCGTCGCTTAATCCCAGAGAGCCGCCTATTATAAAGGCTATATTGCTCCTTCCCTTTATGCCCAGGTCGCTGATGAAACCGGCAAAAGCCTCTGAGGACAACTGTTTACCTTGTATAGCAAGAGCTATTGCATAGGTATCCTCTTTAATATGCTTCAATATGCCTTGTCCCTCTTTTCTTATGACTGCTAGCTCCTGAGCAGTGCTAAGATTCTCAGGGGCTTTTTCGTCCGGTACTTCTGAAATATCCAGCTTGCAATACTTTGAAAGCCGTGTTGAGTATTCCTCCACGGCTTCCTTAAAATATCTTTCTTTAAGTTTTCCGACTGTGATGATCGATATGTTCATTACCTGTATTCCTCCGGCATTTCCGCCAATACTACATCTACAGTTTTTTCAACATTATTTTTCAAGTATCTTACACTTACGGTATCACCGGGATTCAAGCTGTAAAGCAAACTTTTGAATTTTACAAGAGTGTTCACTTCCGTGTCGTTGATATGAGTTATAACATCTCCTGCCTTCAGCCCCGCTGATGCTGCAGGAGTACCCTTCATGACATTATATATATATATTCCCTTTTGTATTTTTATATCTGTTGCATAATAACCAAGCATTTCGCTGTCCAAAGGAGTAATTCCTATATATGTCGGTATGAACTTACCGGTCTCTATAAGCTTTTTGGTTATAGGTTTTGTAATATTTATTGGGATAGCAAAACCCAAGCCCTCTGCAGATGCCTTTACAGTGTTTATGCCTATAACCTGTCCCCTGCTGTTTATTAAGGGGCCGCCGCTGTTACCCGGATTAATGGCTGCATCTGTTTGTATCAAGTCCTCCATTACTGAGCCCTGTTCCACCATAATGCTCCTGTTGAGTCCGGACACTATACCCTGTGTAACTGTCCTCTCAAAACGCATACCCAGCGGGTTTCCTATTGCAATGCTGATTTCTCCTACAATAAGGCTGTCAGAGTCCCCGATTTCTGCTGCAGGTAAACCCGCAGCCTCAACCTTTACCACTGCCAGGTCCAGTAACCTGTCCTGCCAAAGCACTTTTCCTTCCAGCTCATTTCCGTCCTTGAAAAACACAGTCAATTCCTCAGGATGTTCGCCCACCACATGGGCATTTGTGAGTATGTATCCCTTTGAGTCTATTATTACACCTGACCCTACTCCTTCATAAGACCTCTTGCCGAAAAACAAATCTCTCTCTACTGTAACTGTGCTTATTCTCACTACAGATGGGGTTACCTTCTGAGCGACTGCTGCAGCGACATTTATTTTTTCGGAAGGCTGTATCACAATCTGCTGCCCTGAGGGTACAAGCTGACTCTGCTGCATGGGTGCAAGCTTACTATACAGATAAGACGGCACTATTGCTGCGACAATAAACCCTCCTATTACGGCACCTACCAGCGCAGTAGTCAAAAATAAAAATCCCGAGGGCCTTTTATTTCTTTCGGGTCCATTCCTATAATCAGCGGAGACTGTAATATTATTGTCATCGAAATTATCCATTATATCATCCTCCACAGCCAAATTTATTGTATGCAGGTAATCCTCTGATATTAATATATCCATCTGTTGGGCATAAAACTCTCAATCAATATAATAAAACCGGCTTATCCCTTTCCTTGGAGCAAGATCCAGCTTAATATCCGTATCCACATTTACTTTATTTTGTTTCAATATTCCCTTTACTGTTTCATAAGCAAGCTCAGGGAAGTTGTTTTCCTGACTCAAATGGCCAAGCAGCACCTCACGCACTCCGGTTTGCAGAAGCTCATATATGGCATTTCCCGCCGCTTCGTTGGAAAGGTGCCCCTGCTCGCTTAATATTCTTCTCTTTAAAAAAAAAGGATATCTTCCGGTCATAAGCATCTCTATGTCGTGGTTAGATTCCAGCAATACCATGTCAGAACCGCTTATACTTTCCTTTACTGTATCGCTGAAATATCCGAGATCTGTAGCTATGCTTACTTTATTATTCCCTTCATAGAAGCTGAAGCCTACCGGATCAGCCGCATCATGGGGAATGCTGTATGATTTTACACCAATCCCCTCAATCTCAAATTCTTCACCCACTTTAAAAGTTTTTATGTTTTCCGGTTTGACGGTTCCTATCAAAGCACCCATGACGTTCCAGGTATTTGTATTGGCATATATCGGTATTCTAAGCTTTCTTGATATAATCCCGACACCTCTGATATGATCCGAATGCTCATGTGTAACCACAATGGCTTTTATTGTGTTCGAGCAAACACCTATGCTATGTAAGTTTTTTAGCGTTTCCTTGCCGCTTATGCCGCAATCCACCAGCAATCCGCTGCTTTCATTACCTACAAAAATACAATTCCCGCTGCTCCCACTTGAAAGGGAGCAAATTCTTATTCCCATATCTTCCTCCACTGCCTGTTACAACTACTTCACCCTTGTAATGTCAGCACCTAATTTTTTTAATTTATCTACCATATTTTCATAACCTCTGTCTATATGCTTAAGATTACTTATCTCCGTCTCTCCTTCAGCGGTTAATCCCGCTATTACCATTGCCGCCCCCGCTCTCAGGTCTGTAGCACGCACCGGAGATCCCGAAAGCTTGTGTATGCCTTCAATAATTGCTACGCGCCCCTCCACCTTGATTTTGGCACCCATTCTCTTAAGCTCATCCACATGTTTGAACCTGCCCTCCCATATGCTTTCGGTAATAATCCCTGTACCTTCAGATATGGAAAGCAGTACACTCATGGGCTGCTGCAGATCGGTAGGAAAACCGGGGTAAGGTATGGTCTTTATATTGACAGCTTTTGGCCTTGCTACAGCCCTGACCCTTATGGAGTCTCCGTTCTCCTCTACTTCAATGCCCATTTCCCTTAGCTTTGCAGATACCGATTCAAGGTGTGTCGGAATTACATTCTTAACAAGTACATCTCCCTGGGTAGCTGCTGCCGCAATCATATATGTGCCCGCTTCCATCATATCGGGGATTATTGTATGCTCACAGCTTCCAAAATGCTCTACTCCCTTTATTTTAATTACATCGGTCCCTGCGCCCTTAATGTTGGCACCCATTGCATTCAATAGGTTGGCTATATCTACTATGTATGGTTCCTTGGCTGCGTTTTCTATTGTAGTTACTCCTTTTGCCTTGCATGCAGCCAGCATTATGTTTATGGTAGCACCAACACTTACCACGTCCAGATATATGGGTGCACCTATTAGCTCTGCGGCTCTTGCCTTTATTATACCATGCTCAACCTTAATCTTGGCTCCCAAAGCTTCAAAGCCTTTAATGTGTTGATCAATAGGTCTGATTCCTATATCACAGCCGCCAGGAAAAGGTACTTCGGCTTTCTTGAATTTACCGAGAAACGCTCCAAGAAAATAATAGGAAGCCCTCATTTTCTTTGCTGTTTCAAAATTCACCCTGAAGTTTTTCGTACCTTTGCTTATGATTTCCAGTTCTCCGGCATTACCTTCATTCGTCTTTGCACCGACTTGAAGCAAAAGCTCCTTTAAATATCTTACATCTTCTATATTCGGAAGATTTTTAATAATACATTTTGAATCGGATAGCAATGCTGCAGGGATTATTCCTACAGCAGAGTTTTTCGCGCCGCTGATGTATACTTCTCCCTGAAGTCTTTTATTACCTTTGATTATAAGCTTTTCTTCCAAAAGTATATACTCCTTTGTATGTAATTGCTGTAAAAGATTGTATCCCAATCTTCTGCACATATTATATCATGGTTTTATATATTTGATAATATATATGAAAAAGGCAATTTTATTGCCTTTTCTCAATTCCTTCCACTTTTTCATTATATGCATTTATGTAAATTATATCTTTCTCCGTTTTTATTCTCCATACGGGAAAAGCTGTTCCTTCCACCACTTCTGAAACATCAACCTGATCGCCTGCTCCGGTCCCGAAATAATATCCCTGCCGGATCTCCTGTACCTCCTTGCTTTGCGGCATATTGTTCTTATTATGCTCAGGCAGATACAGCAGCGCTATTAAAGGGGATATCACTTCCGTCTTCTTTCCTGCCTGTCTCATTGTATCAAACCATATTATTCTTGCTCTTTGAACTCCTGAATCATTAACATAAAACTCCATCACGCTGTTGTATATAACCGTGCCCTTGAAGGACTGCGAATAAATAAATTTCTTGAAGCCTTCTACATCCTCCGACACTATAGCATCAGCATCATCAGTCATATTAAGCCTGTTTAAAAATTGCCCTATGTTTTTCCTGCAAGCTTTCTCATCTATTGTCTCAGCCGGCCTTATACCGCTGTCCAAATAGTAAAGCTCCCTGTTATTCTTAATGCTTATTTCCACGTTCTTCCCTTTAAGCTTCACTATATCCTTTGAGATTAACTCTTCCGTCATGTTCCCTTCAGAAAAAAAGCTGCCCTTTATATCTTCCTTGTTGAAAAGCTTATACTTTACAATAATAGGCGGCATGTCGGTTTTCTTCCTCGGAATATTACCGGTTACGGTTATATCCTTTTCAGCAAGATAATCAGTTATTTGCTTTGCCTTTTCATTGTCAACATAACTGATACCTCCTGTGCCTGCCTCAAAAATAATATAACCGAGATAGATATTGACTGCTGTAAAAACAATTATGAGAATTGTCTTTGCCTTTGCCCAATCCATATTAATCCTCTCCTGAATGTCCTGTGAATCTACTTATCCAGTATAATCCCTGTCTCTGCATTTATTATATACCGCTGGTTCAGTACCGTACCTTTATCAAGTCTTTCTACCGTAACTTCTGCAACCCAGACAGGCACATATATTATTCTATTTTGCCCGAATCTTTCGTATTCATAATAGGCAAGGTACATGTCGTTGACTTTTTTGATTCTTTCGCCGCTTTGGGCTTCTACTTTTTTGTCCAGCAATATATCAAGCACATCTATAGAATCCATGACTTGTTTATATTCCAGCTCATGGTTCAGGTTCCTTATAACCCTCTTGTATCTTCTTACCTCGTCCCCTACAATCTCCACTTCGATAGAGTCACTGTTCATTCCGGAAGCCGATAGTATAGGCAATCCCTCATAGGTATACCTGTATCTGATTATATACTTGTCGTCTCCCATGCTTTTTATTACTATTATATCAGATATATAGCAATTTTCAGGAAAACCGAAATGTCGGCTTACAAATTCAGTGCTTATGTCAATAGCGCTGCTTACATTTATCATACGATTGTCCTTTGACTGCAGGTCAAAATTAACATATTCCAGCATACCATCAGTATATAATTTAACTACTTGGCCCTCCCTGTTGGTGTATACAATAGTGCCGTCCATATTTTTTATAATACTGAGGGATGTAATTTCATCATTAAATAAATCCGCAAATAAGAACGCAATATTTTCAGGTATTCCGTCACCTGGTTCCAGCTCTTTTTGGCCGGACAAAACCGGAAACTTTTTTGCTCCGATCCTTGCAGGCACTACTACCTTATTGCCATACATTTCCGGCTGAATTCTGTCAAGGTAAAGGCTTGACGCAGTAGGCTGTTTTTCCAAAGTTGAAATAAGATAATCCAAATTGTTCTGTATTCCTTCTGTCTTAAATTCATAAAAAATATCTTGGGTTGCATCATAAATGTATACTCTGTCCAGGCTCTGGGCAACTACTATTTCGTCAATTCCCCTGATTCCTATATCAGGGTAGCTGCTTATATTCATAAGCTTAAATACTGCTTCCACCTCCAGAGGCATGTTAAAAATAAAGCTCACACCTCTTGAATTCCTGATTTTGGGCAATTCTTCCCTATGAACCTTTCTTACAACATCTTTGCTGTTCACCAATATTGCAGTACGCATCACCCTCTTTGCTTCTTTAAATATCCTGCCATATGCTTCACTGTATTCTTCATTGTCATATAGAAGTGCGCTTCTTCCTCCAAAGCTGACTATAAGCTTATGAGGCTTTAAGAGATCCGATTTGTCATATTCTGCATTGTAATCCGGCTTTATTGATTTATTTCCTGGCATAATAAAAATACCCTCAATGGAAGTATAAAACCATATTCGGGTAGTCAATACAAAACTTAATATTACAAGAAATAAAAGAGATACTGATTTAATCCGTTCGCGATTCAATATTATCACCTATATGAGCTTATTTAGTCGAGTTCACTTCGTTTGATAAATCCTCAACGAATTTATTCAAGGAAGCGCCATTGACTTCCTCTTTTGCATCCTTCTCAAGGCTGCGCACCAATTCCAATATTATTTGCTCAGTTTTACCGTCTGCACTACTAATCAAAAGCACAATTTTGTTTTTCCCAAGATTAAGGGCCACCGGTTCTGCAAAAATCCCTGAGGATCCGACTGTGTACTCTTTTGAATTCTGAAAAATCCAATCTCCTTCACTTTCCGAAGACTTCGACTGTTTCTTATTGACTATAATGCTCTTTTCGCCTTTAAACCAATACAACTCTATAGTGACTACAGTACCTTCACTTGCACTACCGGAAATCATGTACTCCCTGTCAAAAGTTTTTGATTCTTTATCTGAAAGCAGTTTAAATACCGGGGCAGTTTCTTTTACATAGCCTGTCCCTGATTGGGCATATACTGCCGAGCCTGCTGCAAATACTGCTATAACAATGATTGATGAAATTAGTAGCTTCTTAATCATGAGAATTCCCTCCGTGGCTTTGATAAATTACCTGATTATGCACACCAATCCCCAATATTATTATATAAGAAATTTATTACAGCATTATTACAGACTAATTAAACTTATTTTACAATAGACTTCTCCTCGCAAGGAAAATTAATTATTACTTCACTGCCTTTTCCATATTCACTTTCTATTCTGATTGAACCATTATGAACTTCCACAATGTTCCTGGCAATAGAAAGTCCAAGTCCTGTACCTCCCATTGCTCTTGACCGCGCTTTATCAACCCTGTAAAACCTTTCAAACAGCCTCGGCAGGTCCTCCTTTGGGATTCCGATCCCGCTGTCGACTATCCTTATTTCTACACTACTCTCCAGCCTTTTTGCCGTAACTTTGATGCTGCCGTTTTCCGGAGTATATTTTATTGCATTGCTGATTATATTTATTATTACCTGTTCTATTCTATCCTTGTCCCCGTTTATTTCACACAGTTCTCCCATAGCTTCAAAATGCAAGGACTGATTTTTTTGTTTGGCTGCCATTTCCATCTTCTGGACGCAATCTCTTACTAAATTCAATATACTAAGACTTTTCATCTTCCATTCCATCTTGCCATAATCAAGCTTGGAAAGCTGCAGTAAATCCTTTACCAGTCTGGTCATTCTTTCTGACTCACTGTTTATGACCTTAAGAAAACTCAAGGTATATTCCTTGTTATCCAATGCCCCTTCAAGAAGAGTTTCCGTATAACTCCTGATTGTAGTAAGCGGTGTTCGCAGTTCGTGAGATACATTGGCCACAAATTCCTTGCGCATTCTATCAAGTTTTTCCTGCTCGGTAACATCCTGAAGCACCAGCATGGCGCCTTCAGCCTCATTTTTTTCATTTATTATCTGCACCACACTGATTTTTATTATAAGGTTGTTTATGCCTAAAATATTGTAATTCTTATCACTATCATTAAGAATATCGTTGAAGGTTATCCCAAGATCCAGCTTCTCTGCGGCATCGTCGAAATTCCTGTTATAAAGGTCTTCCTCTTGGATATTGAAAATTTTATAAGCAGCAGGATTTGCGTGTATTACTACCCCTTCGTCATTTACAGCTATTATTCCGTCGGTCATGTTTGTAAGAATTGCTTCAACCTTGTTCTTTTCCCTGTACATCTCATCCAATGTGCTCTTCAGCCTCACTGTAAGATAGTTGAACATTTCGGTTAGCTGGCCTACCTCATCTCTGGATTTTACAGTTATTGTCTGCCCAAAATCCCCCTTTGCCAGTCTCTCAGCCTTTGAGGTTACTTCTTTGATGGGACCTGTAAAAGTCTTTGCCAGCAGATTGCCCAAAAGTGCGGTTATGCATAGTGCCAAAATAGTCGCACTGGTAAGTATTTTATTGATGCTCTTTATATTTTCTTCAATACTGGATAAATCTGCACTGATATATATTGCCCCGGTTACATCATTATTGGAGGAAATAATCGGCACAGCAATACTGGTGAGATATTCTGAGTTGTCAACCGGCCATGTAATTTCCTGGGCTTGCTCTATAGCTTCCTCCACTATCCAAAGCCCTAGAAGGTCATAATCATCTATGGCTCCTTCATAATTAGTCTGGCTGGCCGTAAAACCTCCGTTTTCATACACAAAAACCGCCCTTACCTGTTTACCCTGGCCTACAAACCAATTTGACACAATTTCTTGTATATTAGACGCTCCACCTATTTTATCCTTCAGATTGTCAGCCAGATAATAGCCCCTTGCGATAATAGTATCTGTCATGCTGCTAATCTGTTCTTTCTTTATAGCTTCTGTAATGAATACGCCTACTATAGACATTGCGAGCCAAACTAACAGAAAAGATATAATTACAAGCTTCCATTGGATGCTTCTGAACATTGATTAAATCCTCCTGAAGTAATATCCTACGCCTCTTTTTGTCTGTACATATTTGGCATTGCTGGGATCATCCTCAATCTTCTCCCTGAGTCTCCGCACCGTAACATCGACAGTTCTTACATCTCCATAGTATTCATAACCCCAAACCTCTTCCAGCAGTGTCTCTCTTGAAAAGACCTGTTCGGCATGAAGTGCCAGATATCTCAAAAGCTCAAATTCTCTGAGAGTCAGCTCAAGTATGGTATCATCCTTGCGAACCTCGTATTTGTTTAAATCAATTATCAGGTTACCTGATTTTATAACCTGCCCGCTGCCTTCCATACCGGCATTAAGAAAGTTGGCTCTTCTAATGTTTGCTTTGACTCTTGCCATAAGCTCCCTGACACTGAAGGGCTTTGTCATATAGTCATCTGCACCCAGCTCCAGGCCCAGAACCTTATCCACTTCCTCTTCCTTTGCTGTAAGCATTATAATAGGAGCACTGACATTTTCCCTCAGCTTTTTGCATACAGTAAAACCATCCATTATAGGAAGCATAATGTCAAGTACAATAAGATCGGGCTTATGCTCGTAAGTCATGTCTACAGCCTGCTGCCCATCTTCAGCCACAAAAACCTTGTACCCTTCCTTCTCTAAGTTAAATTTTATGATATCTGCAATTGGCCTTTCATCATCCACCACAAGAATTCTTCTGTTTTCCATTAAATACACCACCCCATAAATCAAATAAATCAATTCTTCATAAACATATTTTACTACTTATGCTTCTATTACGCAACAAGCCAAGTTTTCCCCAAAAGATACATTATTGGAGGACAATAGCACTAGTATCCATTGAGGACTATGGTCCTATTAAAATAAGGCCTGTTCCTTATACTAATTTTTGGAAAAATGTTATAAAATATAAGCATCTCAACAAAATGTTTTATATCCCCCCGGATATAATAAGCGGTCTTTGGACCGCTCTTTTTTTGCTGAGAAAATCTATGTTTCCTTTTTCCATGCACCTAAATCAATATACTCATTTAAATCTACCCCGTAAATTTTAAGAAAAGCTTCATCAAATGTGTTCCCGGATTTAAGCTCGTCCAGCATCCGGATTATGCTTTCTCTTCCGTTCCATTCAATCAGCCCCCTTACAATATCAAAGGACTGTCTGTAGGATTGTATTTCATCCAGCTCCATAAATCCATTCCTGATTTCCTGAGCGGTGTAGTACCTTTCGTAACTGAAGCCCTCCGCCCATTCCATTCCATCCACGTCATACTCTTCATAAAGGGCAAGTCCTTCCGTAAGCCATAACTCGATATTCCCTCCGCTTTTATCGTCAATTACCCTGTGCGCGTACTCATGTAGTATCGGCCCCCCTGTCTCATAATCTCTGGAATATAACTGAATCCCGTTAAGATATGCCTTGGGTGACAGTATATGAATAATACCCAGATTGTAAAGCCCCATAACAGCTTGTCCTTTGACAGACTGCTGATAATCCCACATGCTTTGATGATCATCATATATAAAGACAATGGTTTTATCCTTTGGATAAAAACCGTAGTGTATACCTTCAATTCTATAGCTCTTTTCAAAAATTTCCGCGAGATCTCTCACTACATCCTCATTATTATCGGTATACTTTATGATAAAATGCTCCGTCTCATACATATTGAACTCAGATATGAATTCTCTGCTTTTTATATGGGCAAATACTTTAAGAGCTTTATAGCCCTGCATTTTTGCAACTGTAAAACCCTTATCACCTGCGAAAAAAAATAGCACTAAAGCTAATACTAGTACTATCGACAGTTTTAGAATTCCTTTTTTCATATATCTAATCCCTTCTAACAAGAGCAAGACAGCTCCTGACAATCCTGAATCAGATATATTATATCAAAATTTTATGTTAACTTCATTGGTATATTCTGATATTTCATGTCTAATGGCAGCCGCTGCAGCCTCCACAGCTTCTGCTGCTGCAGCCTCCACTGCCTTTTGTTGATCCAACACTGCAGCATTTTCCTTCAAAAACCTGTTTTATATCCCCGCTTCCGCATTTCGGGCACTTTATATTCTCTCTGTCCGATAATTTTACAATCTCTTCAAATTTTTCTCCGCACTTGCTACATTTAAAGTCTATTAAAGCCATATTAAAACCTCCTTTATCGGCAGGGGGTTTCCCTCCTTGCATCCCCCATTGTATAAAAAAATATATTTTCCTTTACTATAAATATATATATCATTCACCAATTTTTTTCAATAGCATAATATAATATAGGTTCTTTATATAGTCAAATATTCATCCCGGGGGATTTATATGATTTCAATTTCCTCATATTATAAGAGCTTTAAAAAGATAGATCCTGCAATAAAAAAGTATATTTCCATAAGGAAAGTCAAAACCATACCTGTAATAATTACCTTTAAAAGGCCTCTTGATTCGAAAACCGAATCGGTACTTAAGCGTAAAGGTCTCGGAATAAAATATCATCTGCCCTTTCTAAATGCGGTCACCGGTAAAATAAATACCGGCAATTTTGATTCTGTATGTAGTGTTGTCGAAATAGCAAAAATTTATTTTGACGGTACTGCAAAGCTTATGGGTGACATTGAAAAAACAGAAAAAATACATGAAGACTCCGGATCATTCCCTGTCCATCTAAGCGGGAAAGGCATAACTGCAGCTTTTATTGATTCCGGAGTATATCCCCATCATGATCTGACAAGGCCCCGAAACAGGATTGTTGCCTTTAGGGATTATATTAACGAAATCACTGAGCCCTATGATGATAACGGCCATGGTACAGCCTGTATAGGAGCAGCCTTCGGAGCCTCTATTGACGGAAAGTTCAAAACTGCAGCTTATGACTGCAATATTGTTTGTGCAAAAGCCTTCAACAGCCTGGGATATGGGCGTTTCTCCGATATTTTGGCCGCAATGCAGTGGATTTGCAGTATAAAGGATAAGTACAACATCAAGGTGCTTTTGCTTCCCTTTGGCTGCTGCTGCACATACCGTCACTATGACATTCTAAGCCTGGCATCGGAGGCCCTTTGGAATATCGGTCTCTTTGTATGTACCTGCACTGGAAATCTCGGACCTTATGAGGCCAGTATAATATCTCCCGGTGTATGCGGTTCCACTTTTACAACAGGGGCTTGTACTACCTCCGGACCTTCTTCAAAAGTTGCAGCCTTCAGCGGGCGCGGCCCTGCGGAAGGCAAATTTGATAAGCCTGATGCCGTAATGCCCGGATATAAGGTAACAACCCTTAACGCTGATACCGACTTTATACCCGGAAACAGACTTTCATCTCAATCAAGGCTTTCAGGGCAGCAATACACACAAATAAGCGGGACTTCAGTTGCAGCAAGCATGACTGCCGCTGCAGCAGCGCTTCTGTATCAGAAAAGAATAAATCTGTCCCCTGCAGATGTTAAAAGCCTGCTTAAAAGGCTCTGCATCTCACTAAATGAGCTTAAGACTGCTCAGGGTGCCGGCATAATCGATATAAAAAAGATTGAGGAATATAAGTAATCCCTCAATCTTTTTATGTGCTATTTCAAATAGTTTGCCGGATTCTGTACAACGCCGTTTTTTCGTATTTCGAAATGCAAATGAGATCCCGTGCTGTTTCCCGAATTCCCGACCTCGCCTATCTTCTGGCCTTTGTAAACCTTCTGCCCGACCTTTACGCTGTACTTGCTGAGATGTCCATAGTAAGATACAAAGTTGGCGCCGTGATCAATTATTATAAGCTTGCCGTATCCTCCTTTATAACCGACAAAAATTACTTTTCCTCCATCCGAGGCTTTTACCGGAGAACCGTAAGGGGCTCCGATATCTATACCTGTATGTCTTCTTCCCCATCTCATTCCATACCCTGATGTTATACTTCCCCTGGCAGGATATGAGAAGGTCCCTGTTCCCTTTTTAGGTGGAGGCTCCTTAGTCCCTTTAACAATGATCTGTGTTTTGGGCTCCTTGATCATTTTTTCGCTGAGAACCGTCCTTCCGGTCTCAATACCGTTTACCTTAGTGACATCTGCAACGACTTCCTTTTCGCCGTATATGCCTTTGACCCTTATACTGGTCTCATCCTTATACATTGAACTGCTGAATTCTACCTTCTGATCGAATTCAGCCTTTTCAGTGAATGTGATAGTTTCCACGGTCTTTACACTGATAAGAGGCTTGGGAACAATCAGGTTTATCACCTGACCGATCTGAATCCTTTCGGAATTAACTCCCGGATTGGCTTTTTCCAAATCCGAAAGAGACATATTGTACTTTCGTGATATAGACCAGAAGCTTTCACCGGACTTCACCTCATGGGTCCTGATTTCGTTGGTCCCTTTTATTATAAAATCGATAATCTCGGATTTATCAGCTATTTCTGAAGCATCTATAAACTCATCCTTAAGTTCCACCTTTTCTGCAAAACCAATCTCTTTAATTTTGGATCTGTCTGCTCCTGCCAAACTCCTTTCCTGAATCTCCTTCAAAAGTTCTTCAGCAATTTTTTTCGTCTTCAGAACTGCAATAATATTGCCATCTGCATATAAACTGCATCCTTGAACCTTAAATTGAACATTTTTACTCAATGCTTCGACAAGTGCATCATCTTTAAGTATTTCTTTACTGGATGCCCTTGTTTTTTGATATGTAACTTCACTGGTAAAGCTTATTTCCGAATCAGCCTTTTCCTGGTATTTGTGTTTCAGTGCCTTTAATGCAGCTTCGGCTTCCTTCTGGCTCCTGACCTTGCAGATTTCAACCCCGTTTACTTTCACAGCATATGCTCTTCCTGAAAATATAACAAAAAGTGAAACCAATACCAGCAAAACTGTTAAGCTGCAGGTTATATAAAATCTTCTTTTATTTACAATTCTCCTGGTAGATATATGTTTATACGATGAACCGGTACCAATACTTGCAATCTTTTTAATGCGTTTTTTAATAAAAACCGTAGTGTTTTGAATTCCGCTGGAAAACTTTTTTACAAACTGAGCCGATGCTTCCTTCAACTTGCTTTCCTCCATCTATTCGCCCCCTTCAGCAGAATTACGGTTCTTCTTAACCATTTGTTGTGAAAAAGTTTTGCACTTATATGTGACAAAACCTCTATATTTGCATCATTTTATTTGTTGCAAATATCACAGGTTTTGTCACTATATGTTTAGTACAAACATATAGTCTGCATGGATATTATTTTACAATAAAAACACATAATATTCAAATTTTTATGTCTACAATCAATTAATTCCATAAACTATATGGATGTCTATATTTATTAGTATTCAAAGCTGCATTTTTTATTCATTATATTTTGTACAAGCAGCATGCATCACAACATATAAATATGTTATATGTGGTATAATTATGGTATACTTTTAAATAGTTCCATGCCCCCTTAGGGCAGGAACTGCCCGAAGACATTGTTAAGCAGAGCTTAACTTTATGGCAAATCAAAGAATACTTTATTGCTTAAAACGGGAGTGCGCTTTTATGAACCTGTTTAGAATTAAATCAAATAATGAAGATCTTGGCAATACTATCGTAGAAAACCTTTTCATAAGCCATTACATGCCCTTTGCTCCGGCAGACTATGTAAAGGTATACCTCTTGGGGCTCAAGTATTCCCAAAGCTATGTAAACAACATGCTTTCCACCGAAACTATAGCAAAGACCCTCGGTATCACTCAGGAAGAAGTGTATGATGCCTGGAGGTACTGGTCTGAACAAGATATAATCAAGCTGTATCCTTATGACCAGAATAATGCTGAAAGCGGCTTTACGGTTGAATACATTAATATCAAGGAACTGATACTGAATATAAGAGAAGAAAGGCAGAGCATGGACAAGTACAGCCCGGAGCGTATCATCGCTGCCCGGGGCAATCAGGATGTAAGGGCTATGTTTGATTCCGTCCGTCAGCTGTTTGGAAGAGAATTGTCGCCAAATGAGCTTTTTATGTTCCTTGACTGGATGGATGATTACAACTTTCCTCCTGATGTAATAAAATTACTGGTGGAGGAATGCGTATCCAGAGATAAAAAAGATATGCCCTATCTTAAACAGGTGGCCAAAAACTGGTTTGATGCCGGAATAGA
>JAAYQK010000275.1 GCA_012519325.1 Gracilibacteraceae bacterium
AAACTGTTAATAATACCGTTAAGTTCCATTAACTTGTCCATGGAATACCTCCTTAATCTTTTTTTATACATTAAATATCTTCCTTAAAACAAGAGATAAAATAGGAAGATATAAAATGTTGCAGCATATTATATTGTTTATCTTATTTTATCAATAATGTTAGTATTTTACAATATAAAATTTTAAAATGTATTTATTGAATTACTGGAAAGTTTGATTCATGTGCTGTGAAAATACGTATTCACGATATTTGCAAAAATAAAATGTTGATTATTTTTATTGTTTTCTATAGAATATTAAATACAAGCCATATAGTAATAAATTCCTTATATGGAGGTATTTAATAAGTGGGGTGATATTTTGGAAGTTCTGGTAAAGAGTATAAGTAATCTGGGCTATGCAGCATATACGATTATATGCGCAATAGTGGTCATTTTTTTTGTTTCTTTATTGACTATGGTATTTATAAGGGGAAAATACAGAAAACTGCAGTATGATTTGGCATCTGCCGCAGCGAGGAGGGATGCCAGGTTCAGGAACCAGGTGCTTAGTGCCGTGGTTGATGACTACAAGGCAATTTCTCTGGCTGCCAGAGGAGAAGTCAATACTCAGGCTATAATAGAAAAGAATTTCAGTATTATGCTTAAGGGAGCCGGACTAGGAGAAAGGTTTGTGAGAAATTCAGTTTCTTTAATGGTAGTATTGGGACTTCTGGGAACCTTTTACGGACTTACAATGTCTGTAGGACGGCTGGTGGAACTGCTGAGTACCAGCGGAAACAGCGATGTGCTTGTCAGTATGGACTCCATTATTACAGGACTTATTTCCTCGGTGAGAGGAATGGCGGTAGCTTTCTCAACAAGCCTTGCAGGTGTTGGGGGCTCTATAGTAATTACAGTTCTGGGTATTGTGATAAATATTGAAGAGTCAAGGCAAAGCCTCATGGTTCAACTGGAGGATTATCTGGATAACATTGTAGAGCAGGAGCTTCTTCAGAATAAGGAATCGGAGCTTAGCCGGATAAGCAAGACAATTGTAACCTCTTTTGACGGTTTCAGCGCAAAGGTGGAGGATATTCTCCGCAGTACCGTATTGGACTTTTCGGACAAGCTTGCAGCAGCCGGCAGCAATATCGAGAATTCCTCCAAATGCCTTGAGGAGACAATCGTGAAATTTGAAAATGCACTTTCGCTGTTCAGCAGCAATACCAGAGACTTCAGTGAATTCAACCATAACCTGAGAGGGAATATTGAAAGAATGGATGTAGCTTTCATGAACCTAAGGGAATCAATTGCAGAGACTTCAAAGAATATTGCTTCTAACCAGGAAGCAATGAACAATTTCTCAGCGGCTGTACAACAGGCGGCAGCAGTATTTGGCGGTGAAAAAGGCATAGGAAGTGATGGAAGATGATGAAAGTAAGGAGGAGATATTTCGGGGGAGGAGCTGAAGCCAATGATTTTTGGCCCTCCTTCACTGATGTAATGTCTACTATAGCTTTGATATTGTTCTTTCTTATGCTGCTGGCCTATGTGCAGAACATTATTTTTGGAAATAATCTTGAGAATGCAAAGCAGCAGTTGGAGATATCACGGGCAGAAATAAGCAGTGCAGAGAGGGAACTCAGGCGTATAAGACTGGAGATAGACAAGACAAGAACAGCTTTGGCATTATCCGAGCAAGAGATTGAAAATCAGAGAGAGATTATCGCTTTGAGCAATGAAGAGCTGGAAAGCCTGAGAGTCAGGCTTCAGGACATAGCTTTTCTAAGGCTTGATATACTGCAGAAGGTTAAGGAATCTGTAGAAAAGGAATTGGGAAGGTATAATGAAAAGGGGCAGGAGCTTGTATCTATAGGGGACAGTGCAAATATTGTTATCAATGAAAGCCTGGTTTTTTCTTATAATTCATACAAGCTTAAGCCGGAGGCGGAAGAACTTCTGACACAATTGTCCAGGGCATTTGAAAGAGTGCTGGAAAACCCCGAGGTAAGAGAGAATATTGACGCCATAAGTATTGATGGACATGCCGACAGCATGGGAGATTCGGCCTATAACAGGGAATTATCCGCCAGAAGAGCTACTGAGGTAATAAACTACATGTTCAATGTGAATCCCAATCTGGAGGACAAGTACGGGAAATATTTCGCTGCCAACGGTTTTTCTGAATTCCGCCCCATAAGCATGGGCAGTGACGAAAAGAGCAGGGCAGCCAACAGACGCATCGAGATTTCCATAATAGTGAAGGATTCAAATATACAAAAGGTTATTGAGAAATACTTGGACGAAACGGAAGAAATTCTGGAAGAAAGATAGGGGGATATCAAGCTATTCCAGATTATTAATATATTCCTTCATTGATTCCAGAGATATCGCTCCTGAGATTCCATCGTCAAGGAAGCCTTTAGTATCAATGAAATAAGATGTCGGTATTCCTGTAACCTGATATAGACGGGAAACCTCTCCATTTTCATCCAGCAGGACGGTGAAGTTATAGTTATTGGAATTCATAAAGTTCTGTACGGCTTTTTTATTTTCTTTTATATTTACTGCCAGTATTACAAGATCACTATCTTTTGTCTCCTGATAAAGCTTTTCGATATCCGGCATTTCCGCTCTGCAGGGAGGGCACCAGGTAGCCCAGAAATTGAGGAATACCTTCTTGCCCTTAAGGCTGCTCAGTTTAACTTTACTGCCGTTCAAATCCTCAAGAGTAAAATCATAGTCATCCATCAAATTGATCCTTGATTCATTGGCATTGCTATCTGCAGCAGTGGAAGCTTCAGAGTTTTCCTGCCGGGGAGGGTTTGCGGCACTGCCTGAATTGGCTTTATAATTTTCAGTGATATAAAAAGCAGTAACCGCAAGTATTATGGCCGATGCCAATATTATAAGATTCTTCTTCATAAATAACTCTCCATTCTATTTATTTCATAGATTAAAAAAGCCAAAATAACGGCTTAGTACTGAGATTTTATTTGTAAATATGAGAATGCCCATAAGTATAAGCAAAGCTCCGCTTATAATCGATATTGTATTCAAATGCCCGGATATCCTCTTGAAATGCTCGCTGAAGCTTCCGATAGCATAAGCGGTGAGAATGAAGGGTATTGCCAGGCCTAAAGAGTATGCTGCAAGCAGCAGTATTCCCATGGTAATTGTCTCCATGCTGCCGGCATATATGAGTATAGATGCCAGTATAGGTCCTACACAGGGAGTCCAGCCGGCTGCAAATGCCATTCCTATGAATACTGAGCTTATGTTCCTGCGCAATTTCTCAAAAGGCACAAGCCTTTTTTCATAGTGTAGTGCTTTTATTTTGAAGATTCCTGCTATATGTATTCCAAACAGTACTATGAGAGCACCTCCGATTTTTCTGAAAGCTTCCATGTTTCCGGAAAAAAGCCTGCCTATTGAGGTTATGGAGGCCCCCATTGCTATAAATACCATTGAAAAACCCAGAACAAACCCCAGGGACTTGTACAGGGAATGAAGTCTTGCTTTGCCGGTGCTAAGATCGGCTATGGCAGAGCCTGTAATATAAGTTATATAGGCAGGCACCAAA
>JAAYQK010000276.1 GCA_012519325.1 Gracilibacteraceae bacterium
AGCTTTATTAATTCCATTTCTTTATCCTTGGATTTGGCAGAGGGGGTTGCCTTTAGGGATAAAAGCAAGAAGATTAATTTTAATGTTCCGATACCCAGATTCAGTGTATATAACCACAACTTCGCCAGCCATTCAAAGCGGACAGCTCTTGCATCACTTTGCATTGCAGAAGTGCTTAATTATGATGAGGATAGACTTAAGAATCTTTATATCGCCTCCAGCATCCATGATATTGGTGCGGTTGAAGCTTTTGCCGAAGCTCACGGAGACAGCAGCTTCATATATGAACATTCTGAATTCGGTTCCAATATAATAAAGAAACTGCCTCTGGACAGATGTATTTCAAGGTTCATAAAATTTCATCATGAAAGCTGGAACGGCTCAGGCCCCAACGGGCTTGCAGGAAGTGACATTCCTGAGGAATCCCAGATAATACATATTGCCGATATGTTTGAGCTTATTTACAATGATGAACAGCCATACTGGGAACAGAAGGATTATATAATAAATTGGATTCAATCCAATAAAGGAAAAATGTTCAGCGGCTATATTACGGATGCATTTATGGAAGCATGCAAAAATGAAAGGTTCTGGCTTGATATGGAGAATATCAATGGAAATCCCGTTATCTTAACCCGCAAGCATCCCCCTGTCAAAACATCGGTATCTCTCAATACAATAAAAAGTATTGCCATAGTCTTTGCAGCTATAATAGATAAGAAAAGCACCTTTACCCATGAGCATTCCATAGGTTTATCCAATTATGCCTCTCTATTCTGCAATTATTACAATTTTGACAAGGAAACCACAATTAAAATGAAAATTGCAGCCTTGCTTCACGATATAGGAAAGCTTGCCATCCCAAACCACATATTGGACAAACCCGGGAGGCTCAGTACGAATGAATACTCTATAATCAAATCCCATGCTTACTATACAAAGCTCATACTGGGCAATATTTCAGGTATGGAAGAGA
The DNA here is from genome assembly GCA_012519325.1 of Gracilibacteraceae bacterium. Taxonomy (GTDB): domain Bacteria; phylum Bacillota; class Clostridia; order Lutisporales; family Lutisporaceae; genus BRH-c25. The sequence goes on from JAAYQK010000276.1 coordinate 977, forward strand.
TCGCTCCCTGGGCAGCCAACCACCATGAGACCCTTAGAGGCACAGGCTATCCGGAAGGCATTGGTGAAGAACGGTTATGCCATAAATCAAGGGTTCTGGCTGTATGTGATGTATATCAAGCTTTGACGGAAGACAGGCCTTACAGGGACGGAATGAAAAAAGAAAAAGCCCTTGAAATAATTGATTCAATGGTCGAAATCAGAAACCTTGATGCAAGTGTAGTAAAGGACCTAAAGGAGATTATTTAATACTATCTTTAATCTCCTCCATTACATTTCCAATTATGGATATACCTTCGGCAATTTGTCCGGAACCCGCAGCGGCAAAGCTTATCCTTATATGATTCTCTCCGGCCTCTCCCTTTATGAATGCAGTACCCGGTGTAAAAATCACCTTCCTGTCCCTGCACCTTTCAAAAAGTTCAACGGATGATACCTTTTCCGGAAGCCTTACCCAAAGATGCAATCCCCCATAAGGCTGGGTAAAACTCGCTCCTCTTAGGTACTTTCTTGCTGCCCTTACTGCTTCAAAATATCTCACGCCATATTCCCGCTTCATATACTCCAGATGCTTGTTCCATATGCCTCGCCTGAAGTAAAGATCCAGTACCCTTTGCATCAATCCTGAGGTATATATGTCTGTTATATGCTTGATTCCCATAACATTTTTCCTTATGCTTTCCGGTATTATCAGATATCCTACTCTCAGCCCCGGCATGAATATTTTGGAAAAGCTTTTTATATATATCACCCTGTTTTCCCTGTCAAGTCCCTTTAAAGGCATTTTACCTACATCAAGATAACTCAGGTCACCCATGTAATCGTCTTCCACTACCAAAACATCGTATTTTCTGCAAAGCAGCAAAAGATATTTCCTTTTTCTTTCTGAATATGTGTATCCCGTAGGATTCTGAAAGTTCGGCATAACATAGATAAACTTTGGCCTTATAAATGCAAGTTTCTTTTCCAGCTCCTTCATATCCGGACCGTCCGGCATAATCGGTATTTCAATAATCTTTGCC
>JAAYQK010000277.1 GCA_012519325.1 Gracilibacteraceae bacterium
AAAACTACATATACGGTATTCCCCGCCATTATAAACGGAACCAGCACAATTGTCGGCGGCGGCTGCACCCCAAGAAGCACCGCCAGCATTGGTGTCATTATCCCGATTGCTGCCGCCCAAGGCAGTCCGCAAGCACCAACCGCCGTAATAAGTACCCCATTGATTCCTGTTCCGGTTACATACTGGCCCATTTTAACCAACTGGAATACTATTGCTGCAGCCAGTAATACTGCCGCCTTTGTTAAGAGATTGGGTTTTCCTTTCATTTATCCTAAGCCCTGTCCCTTTCCGTATATCTTGTATGAAGCAAATTATGGGCCTTATGACTGTTAGGTTCCCCCAGATACTCTTCATAGAGCTTTTTTACCTCCGGATTCTCATGGGATTTCCTGAATTTCCTGCTTTCCTTGTCAATTTTATATAAGCCCTGTGCTCTAAGCTTCTTTACTTCTTCAGTTCTTTCTTTGTCTATTAGTATAGGCTGTCCGCCGCCGTTTATGCATCCTCCGGGGCAAGCCATCACTTCGATAAAATGATAATCCGACTTACCGCTCTTGATACTGTCCAGAAGCTTTGCAGCATTTCCCGTACCATGAGCAACCGCAACCTTTACATCCATTCCGCCGATATTCACGGTCGCTTCTCTTATACCTTCCATACCCCTTACAGGAGTATAATCGATTTCCCTGAGCTCCTCTCCGGTCAATATATCTGCAACCGTTCTCAGTGCAGCTTCCATAACTCCCCCTGTAACTCCGAATATAACAGCAGCTCCCGTTGAATCGCCCAATATGCTGTCATATTCCCCATCGTCCAGGGCAGCAAAATTAATTCTTGCCTGTTTTATCATTTTTGCCAGTTCTCTTGTTGTAAGAACCACATCCACATCCTTTAACCCTTCTACAGCCATTTCTTCCCTGCTTGCCTCAAATTTCTTGGCAGTGCACGGCATAACCGAAACAACAAAAATATTTTCCGGATCTATTCCTGCCTTCTCCGCATAATGGGATTTTACTACGGCTCCCATCATCTGCTGCGGCGACTTGCATGTAGAAAGATTATCGAGAAACTCGTGATAATTATGTTCACAGAATTTTATCCAGCCCGGCGAACAGGATGTGATGAGAGGAAGCTTCCCTCCGTTCTTTATCCTGTTCAGCAACTCTGTGCCTTCTTCAAGTATTGTAAGGTCAGCGGAAAAATCCGTATCAAATACCTTGTCAAAGCCCAGTCTTTTCAGCGCTGTAATCATCTTTCCTTCAACATTTGTCCCCACCGGCATGCCGAACTCTTCCCCAAGAGCGACTCTAACTGCCGGAGCAGTCTGCACAACAACATGCAAATCAGGATTATTCAAAGCACTCCATACCTTTTGGGTATCATCCTTCTCTCTCAGGGCACCCACCGGGCATACTTTTATGCATTGGCCGCAGTTTATGCAGTTTACTTCCGTAAGTGCCTTTCCGTACGGAGGGGCAACTGTCGTTCTTATTCCTCTATTGGCAAAATTAATAGCCTCAGTATGCTGTATATCCCTGCATACGGCTATACATCTTCCGCACAATATGCATTTATTCTGATCCCTCACTATGGAAGGAGATGCTTCATCCACAGCATAACTTATCCTCTCCCCTTCAAAGGAAACCCTGTCTATTCCCATTTCATCACAGAGCTTCTGGAGCTCACAGTTCAGATTCCTTGAACAGGTGAGGCATTCTCGCTCGTGCCTTGAAAGTATAAGGTCAAGTATTATTCTTCTGGCATCCATAACAGCGGGGGAACATGTTTTTACATCCATTCCTTCAGATACCGGCAGTACACATGAAGTCTGCAGGGTCCTTGCCCCTTTTACCTCAACGACACAGATCCTGCATGCCCCAACTTCATTAAGCCCTTTGAGATGGCAAAGGGTAGGTATACTGATGTCCAGTGATTTTGCAGCTTCAAGTACTGTAAATTCTTTGGAAACCCGGGCTTTAATACCGTCGATTGTAATATTGACATTTCCATTATGTTATACCTCCGCTAATTTTTCCCGACAAAGGCAGCTCTGCTTACCGAAGCATTAATGCCTCCTATACAAAAAACTCCTTTCCATTCCGGAAGGAGTTTGATTCCTAAACGCGCATGCCTAAATAAGAGCATACTTATTAATCATTGCTCCTTTCCAAAAGGGAGGCACCGACGTTTCCAGCGGTACCCTATCGGCCCACACTCCATAGCCATATGCCTTAGGAGATATGGACTCGGAGAAATATGTATACTAAGCTTATGCAATTGTCTTATCTGTAATGTAGTTTACATAATGAAAATGCAATTGTCAATAGTTTAACACTGATTGGATTTATTTTACATTAGAATCCTATTGCTGCCGGTATATATATTCATTCTTTGTCCCCTGGCAAAACCTACAATTGTCATATTAATTCCTTCTCCAATTCTTAATGCCATATCCATAGGTGCTGAACGGGATATCATTATTGAAATATTTCTTCTTGCTGTCTTGAGAAGCATTTCCGAGGAAATTCTGCCCGAGGTCAGGACAATCTTGTCCTCAAAGCTTAATTCATTTGAAAATGCTTCTCCCATTACCTTGTCCATAGCATTGTGCCTGCCTATATCCTCATTGAATATCAATATTTTTTTCCCATCGCTAAGGGCCGCACTATGAACCCCTCCCGTGCCCCGGAACAGTTCTGATCTGGAATTAAACTCTTCCATTAAAGACAATACTTTGCTGCAATGCACTTTTAGCTTGTCAGCCATTGGAGTAAGCTGTTCATAATCAAATCCATGATTAAATATTGTACCTCCGCTGCAGCCCTTTGTTCTTTGCCTCTCTTCCCATGAATAACCGATGTCTCCCATACTCTCTGAGAGCTTAACATAAGCTGAACCTTTTTCTTTATCGATACTAACAGAAATTATGTCCGATTTTTCCTTAATTATACCTTCGGAAAGCAGATAACCCAGTGCCAAATAATCAAGACTCTTCGGAGTACATAAAAGGGTAATTATCTTCTTATCACTCACATAAATCGTAAGAGGATACTCGCATACCACAGCGTCGGCAACTTCCGAAACCAATCCTTTGTCATACCTGGTCAGCATCACTTCTCTTTGAAGCATTATTTTTAATCCCTCCAGTATTTTAATCATTATACAATAACTCTTGTATTTATAAAAACAGGAAACTCTTCCCCTCTTGCATCCCCCATTGTACAAGAAAGTATACTTTTTTATGCAATAAAACTAAAGGGGATGACTTCTGAAATTCGGAAATCATCCCCTGAAAACTAAATTGCCTTATATAGCTTCTCCCTGCATATCTTTGACTTTTTCCACCTTTACAGCAGATACCTTATATTCTCCGGTCTTAGTTATCGGGTCAAAAGCTGAATTGGTCAGTTCATTTGCCGGAGATTCCCTGTAATGGAATGTCATAGACATCATTCCAGGCTTTACTTTATCAGTTATTGTCACTCTGGTTACTATAGAACCTCTTCTGGAAGTTACCCTCACAAAGTCTTCTTCTTTCAGTCCGAGCTTTTCAGCATCCACAGGGTTAATTTGCGCCAGTTCATAAGGCCTTATAGCATCCAGCTTTTCGGAAAATCTGGTTGTAATATTGTAATGGTACAGCATCCTGCCTGTGCTGAGAAGTATCGGATACTCTTCACATACGCTTTCTGCCGGAACTTTATATTCAATTGCCTTCATCAATGCCTTTCCTTTCGGGAATGTGCCTTTATGGAGGTATTGAGTACCCGGATGATCTTCGGTAGGACATGGCCACTGCAATCCGTTCTTATCTATTCTTTCATAAGTCATCCCTCTGTAACTTGGTGTAGTTGCCCTTATCTCTTCAAAAATCTCCTCAGCATTCTTATAATCAAATCCGCTGGCTCCAAGTCCCTTTGCCACATCACAGATTATCTCCCAGTCCGGTCTGGCTTCACCGGGAGCTTCAACAGCTTTTCTTATCTTCTGGACTCTTCTTTCAGTATTTGTAAATGTACCTTCCTTTTCGGCATAGCATGCTGCCGGAAGTACTATATCCGCAAGTTTGGCGGTCTCGGACAGGAATATATCCTGAACTACTAAGAAGTCAAGCTTTTCCAATGCTGCTCTTACATGATTAGCATCGGGGTCTGTGAGTACCGGATCCTCTCCCATAATATACATTGCTTTTACTTTTCCCTCGTGGGATCCATCGAACATTTCCGGTATCTTAAGACCTGTATTCCTATTTAATTTAAACTTCCAGTAATCCTCGAAGAACTGAACAACCTTCTCATCCGTAACACTCTGATACCCTGAGAATACATTTGGCAGAGCTCCCATATCGCAAGCGCCCTGAACGTTATTCTGCCCTCGTATTGGATTTATTCCTGCATTTTCTATACCCAGGTGCCCGGTAAGCATAGCCAGGTTAGCCAGGCTCATAACATTATCTGTTCCCGTTGTATGCTCAGTGATACCCAATGTGTAGAATATACCTGCCTTTTTGGTGCTGGTATACAATTTTGCCGTTTCGTAGAGCATTTCTTCTGAGATTCCAGTTATCTCGGATACATACTCAGGAGTATATTTTTCTATTACCTTAAGTAAATCATCAAAACCTTCGCAGCGGGCTTCGATAAATTCTTTATCATGCCATCCTTCTTTTACGATTATGTGCATCAACCCGTTTATCAATGCCACATCCGTTCCGGAATTCAGAGGCACCCATAATGTAGCATACTGTGCAAGCTCAGTGCGCCTCGGATCTATTACTATAAGCTTTGATCCGTTCATGGCGGCTCTCTTCATTTTATTGCCTATTATCGGATGAGCTTCAGTAGCATTTGAACCTATAACGAACAATACTTCATTTCCTTCAATTTCGGAGATAGCATTTGTCATAGCTCCGCTTCCTAATGTAGCTGCAAGACCTGCAACTGTCGGAGCATGTCAGGTCCTGGCGCAGTGGTCTACGCTGTTGGTACCCACTGCTACCCTCATCATTTTTTGGAATAAAAAGTTTTCTTCATTTGTACAGCGTGCAGAGCTTAAGCCTGCTATTGCATCGGGACCGTATTTTGCTTTTGTCTCTTTAAGCTTTTCAGTTACTGTATGCAGTGCTTCGTCCCAGCTTATTTCAACGAATTCCCCGTTTTTCTTTGCCAAAGGTTTTTTAAGCCTGTCAGGATTGCTTATCATGTCAGTATGGTATCTGCCCTTTACGCAAATGGAGGTTCCATTAACCAGAGAATCAGGATTTGGTGTTACTCCTACCACTTTTCCGTTCTTAATATTCAAATCAAAATTACATCCTACACCACATAAAGGACATGTAGTGCGAACTTTGGTTACTTCCCACGGTCTTGTGCCCTTCAGCTGTTTGTTTACTATTGCACCTGTCGGGCATACACTTATGCACTGACCGCATAATCTGCAGTTTTCGGTACTTATCGGCGCATCAAATGCTGTTGCTATCTTAGTCTCAAAACCCCTGTTCACAAAATCTATTGTACCTGTAACCTGAACTTCCTTGCACACTCTTACACATTTCCCGCATAAGATACATTTGCTTTGATCTCTTTCCATAACAGGGTTCAAGCTCTCAATTGGATAGTTCTTTTTTGCTCCTTTATAAGAAGACCTTTTAACTCCATACCTGTATGCATAATCCTGAAGCTTGCAGTTACAGGTCTGTTCACAAGTCAGGCAGTCCTCAGGATGACTTGCCAAAAGCAAATCAATGATATCCTTACGTACATTCACTACGTTTTCAGATTCAGTCCGTACTACCATACCCTCCCTAACTTCATTCGTACAAGAAGCTATAAGGGTTTTTGCCCCCTCAACCTCTACCACGCACAGTCTACATCCACCAAATGAAGAAAGGTTTTTATCGTAGCATAAATGAGGGATATCTACACCATTTTGTCTCGCGGCTTCCAATATGGTAGTCCCTTCTTTTGCCGATACAACTTTTCCATTCAGGGTAAATGTAACCATTTTGCCACCTCCATACATTATAATAGCATCTTTTAAATATTAAAATTATCATTATATATTCAACAAATTAATTATATAAGAGTTCCTAAGGATTGTCAACTTTTTATCAATAGCAAAAAACACAAAAAGAACTGAAATAAAATCCCGGTCCGATTCGTGCTTCCCTTAGTAAACGACTTTTCCGTCCTTCAGCATTATAATACTGTCCCCTAACAGCTTTGCCTCATTTTCATCATGGGTTATCAGTATAGCATCCATGTGAAAATTTTTTTTGAAGCTCAGGAACTCTTCATACACTATGGTTCTTGTATCTCTGTCCAAAGCTGAGAAAGGCTCGTCCAGAAGCAAGAGTGAAGGCTTTGTAGCTATAGCTCTTGCCAGTGCAGTTCTTTGCTTTTCGCCTCCCGAAATGTACGACGGAAGCTTATCCCTTATGTGCTTAATCCCAAAGGAATCAATAATCCTCTCTGCATAGGCAAAATCTTTGATTTTCCTGCTTTTTAAACCATATAGCACATTTTCAATTACGCTCATATGGGGAAAAAGTGCATAATTTTGAAACAGATAACCTATATTTCTTTCTCTTACAGGTATGTTTATATTCTCATCCGATGAGTACAGCAGTCTGTTCCCTATTGATATTCTTCCCTTATCAGGATTTCTAAGACCTGCAATACAATCCAGCAGCGTAGTCTTTCCGGCACCGGATTCTCCCTGTATCACTAAAATGCCTCTTTTAAAGCTTATGTCAACATCAATTGTAAAATAATCAGTTTTCTTATAGATTTTTATATCAATCAACTTCATCACCCGATACTATGAAAATTTTTCTTCTTTAACCAGCCGTTCAGCGCATAAATAAGTATGAAGCTGAAAACTGTCATTATTCCTACAAGGATGTTTGCAGTAGCCGTATCCCCCGAATCTGATGCAAAATATATTGCCAGAGGAATTGTCTGTGTTTTTCCCGGTATGTTGCCTGCTATCATAAGAGTAGCTCCGAATTCACCCAGGGAACGGGCGAAAGTCAAGGCTAAACCGCTGACTATTCCGGGCCAGGCCAGAGGCAGAGAAACTGTCCAAAAAATCCTGCCCTCGGAAGCCCCCAGGGTTCTTGCAGCACTTTCAAAAATTGGATCCGAATTTATAAAAGCAGCCTTAACGCTCTGGTACATGAGAGGCAAGGACACTATACACGCCGCCAGAACAGCTCCGGACCAGGAAAAAACAAAGGAAATACCCATATTATACAGCCAGCTTCCGATTATTCCTCTCCTGCCAAATAATATAAGCAGTATATAGCCGGTGACGGAAGGCGGGAGAACCATAGGAAGAATTACCAGTACCTCCAGGGCATTTTTACCCGGGAAATCCTTCCTGGTCATGATTCTTGCCAGGCATACTCCGATAATAAGCGAAAATACCGTGGCTATAGATGCAATTTTCAAAGAAAGTAGCACCGGCTTTAAAATCATTTTATTACCTCAAATCCATATTTGCCGAAGATTTCAGCTGCCTTATCCCCCGATAAGAACTCCAGAAATTTCCCGGCGGCTTCTTTATTTTTGCTTTCATTCAACAATACGGCAGGATATACAATAGGCTTATGGGAATCAGCAGGAAAAACGCCGACAACAGCTCCCTTTTTTAATAATGCGGCATCGGATGAATATACAATACCCGCATCTGCCTCACCGGTTTCCACATATGTAAGCACCTGCCTGACATCCTTTCCAAATACAAGCTTAGGCTCAACTATTTCCCACATTTTAAGCTTTTCAAGGCTTTCCTTCCCATAGCTTCCTGCAGGAACGCTTTCCGGAACTCCTATGCTTATCCTTGCTATTTCCGTCTTTTCGATATCATTGATTTCTTGAATTTTATCCTTTGCTTCTTCGGAAGCAATAAGAACCAGGCTGTTTCCGAGAAGATCCTTTCTGCTTTCCTTTACTATCAAACCTTTCTCATCCAAAGCATCCATCTGCTTTTGGGCGGCAGATATGAAGATATCCGAGGGGGCACCTTCCTCTATCTGCTTCTGCAGAGTACCCGAGGCTGCAAAATTTATTATCAGCTTGACATCATTGACTTTTTCGTACTCCGTCTGTATTTCCATAAGAGCATCTTTGAGGCTGGCAGCTGCTGAAATATTCAGTTCAGCAGGTTCGACCGAACCAGCCGGCTCTGCAGTTTTGCTGCAGGCCGATATACCCAGCATAGTAATCAGCAGTAAAAAACAGATACCTGCCTTTTTCATCATTGACAACTCCTTAACAATTCGTTATATTAATATGAGTATAACGAAATCAATTCTAAAAGTAAAGCTAAATTTTCTTTTTCTGCCAATTTTTGTGCAAAAAGAACCGGTTCTGCGGCACTCTTGTGATATAATATTTATAAGCCCCGGCATAGGGATTAATGAAATATTCGTTTTGAAGGGAATGATTTCATTTATGTATAACTTAAAGTATAAAATATGGCTGGATAATAACGGTGTTATATTCGGAGCAGGCCCTTACACACTTCTTAAAGGCGTAAAGGAAAAAGGGTCTTTGGCCGGAGCTGCCAAGGCCATGAACATGTCATACAACAAGGCTCACAATTTGATAAAAAAGATTGAAACCCGACTGGGTTTCCAGCTTCTGGACAGCAAACCGGGAGGCGCCGGAGGAGGTATCTCCCAGCTTACTGCCGAGGCGGAAAGCTTAATGTCCGTATACGAGCAGTTTTATAATGAATGCAAAGAATCATTAGATAAAATATTTGAAAAGTATTTTTCCGATCAGTCCCCTTTGCCCGGAAAGCATAAGACCGGTTGAACTCCGCCTTACAAAATATCATGATTAGAGGAGTGGTACATTGAATACGGTGAAAACTGAAAATGCAGTTGGTATGGTATTGGGTCACGACATTACCGAGATCATACCCGGAGAATTTAAAGGAGCTGCCTTCAAGAAAGGCCATATTATAACGGAAAACGATATAGAAAGGCTTCTTAGAATAGGAAAAGAGCATGTATATGTTTTTGAACTGGGTGAAGATGAGCTTCATGAAAATGAAGCAGCTCTCAGGTTGGGTAAACTGTTTGCAGGGCCCGGTGTCTGTTTTTCAGAACCCTCTGAAGGAAAAACAAATATTAAATCAGAGCATAGAGGGCTCTTGAAAATAAACAGAGAACTGCTGGAGCAGGTCAATGACGTAGAAGATATTTGTTTGGCTACCATACAGGGAAATATCGGTGTGGAGAAGGATCAATTGCTGGGAGGATGTAGAATTATCCCTCTGACAATAAAGAAAGATAAAATTGAACATGTAGAAAATATGGTAATAGACAAAGATCCTATATTTCAGATCAAACCCTTTATAAATTTAAGGACAGCCTTAATAGTAACCGGATCAGAGGTATATAAAGGGAGGATTGAAGATAAATTCGGGCCGGTTATTGAAAAGAAGGTCAAACACTTCGGCTCGGAAATCTTTAATAAAACCATAGTTCCGGATGAATTGGACATAATAAAGGATGCAGTATCTGAAGCAAAAAAAGCAGGTGCTGAACTCATTATAGTTACAGGGGGCATGTCGGTGGATCCGGATGACAAAACTCCCGGTGCAATCAAAGCTGCGGGGGCAGATATAGTTACTTACGGAACTTCTGTTTTGCCCGGCGCAATGCTGCTTTTTGCTTACCTGGACGGCACGCCTGTGTTCGGACTACCGGGCTGCGTAATGTATGCACATACCACAGCCTTTGATTTATTGCTTCCGAGAGTCTTTGCAGGCGAAAAGATCGTCAGAAAAGATATTACTAAAATGGGATACGGCGGACAATGCTTATCCTGTAAGGTGTGCAAATTCCCTTACTGTAATTTCGGCAAGCATTAAGGAGGAAAAATGTTAGAATATATAACTGTTGAAAATGCAAAAAAAATATTATTGGATGAAACTAATGATATGAAGCAATCGGTAATACCTATTCTTGATAGCATGGATCATGTTCTGGCTGAAGATATTATTTCTGAAACCGATATCCCCCCTTTTGACAGGTCGCCTTTAGACGGCTACGCCTTTAAATCGGAGGACTGCATAAATGCAACTGAGCATTCTCCGGTAACTCTTGAAGTGATTGATAACATTCATGCGGGGTATGTAAGCAGTAAAAAAATAGCTAAGGGGCAGGCTATCAGAATTATGACCGGAGCAAAAATACCGGAAGGGGCAGATGTGGTTGTAAAATATGAGGATACCGAATTTACCGATAAGGAGGTCAAAATATTCGGATATCTGAAGCCTCAATCCAACATAGTTAAAGCCGGGGAAGATATGCGGGCAGGGGATCCGATTCTGCAAAAAGGCACAATAATCGGACCTGCGGAAATAGGTGTACTGGCCTCCCAGGGTATAACTCATGTTAAGGTATATTCCAAGCCCACGGTTGCAATTCTGGCTACCGGTGATGAGCTTCTGAATATAGAAGAAAAGCTGGAAGAAGGCAAAATAAGAAACAGCAATTCCTATGTAATAGCGGCGCAAGTAAAAAGACTGGGCGGGAATGCTAAAATACTTGGAATATGCAAGGACAGGATAAATGACGTAAAGAATGAGCTTATTTCCGCCTTAAAATGGGCTGATATGATAATCACAACCGGAGGAGCTTCTGTGGGCGATGCCGATATAGTCAAAGAAGCCTTTATTGAAGCGGGAGCCGACATTTTGTTCTGGAAAGCCAGAATGAAGCCTGGAACGCCAATTGTTGCAGCAAAATGCGAAAATAAAATACTGTTTGGGCTGTCCGGCAATCCGGCTGCGGCATATATCACATTTGAAATATTTGTAATGCCCGTATTATTGAAGCTGATGGGAAAAACAAAATACAACCGTATGAAAGTAGAAGCAACACTGGAAAGCAATTTTGTCAAAATCAGCGATCAAAGCAGATATTTAGGAGCCTTTACCTATAAAAAAGAAGGAAGCTATTATACAATCCTTCCTGATAAGCATAGTTCAGGGGTTTTGTCCAGCCTGGCCGGTAAAAATTCATTATTTCTTATACCTGAAGGAACAGGCCCTTATAAAAAGGGGGATCGGATAACGGTTGAGCTGATAAACCATTTGGAGGAGGAATTATGATACCCGTATTTTCAATTGTATCAAGCAACTCCAAAGCAGGCAAAACTACAGCATTGTGCAGCATCATCAGGGAATTGAAATCCAGAGGATACAGGGTTTGTACCATAAAACATGACGCTCACGGCTTTGAAATTGACCACCCGGGCAAAGACACATGGAAGCATGCCCAGGCAGGCTCAGATATAGTAGTTATATCATCTCCTCAAAAAATGGCGGTAATTGAAAAGGTTGAAAGGGAATACAGCCTGGATGAGCTTGTCGGCAGAATCAGTGGTGTAGACATAATAATCACGGAAGGTTACAAAAATGAAAACAAGCCGAAATTGGAAATACTCGGAAAAGAAAAATCAAAGGAAATCCTTTCAAAGGACCAGGATGTATTTGCAGTCATAACAGATACACCGGCAGACAGGGATGTACCTCAGTTCGCCTTCTCCGAGATTAAAGAAGCAGTTGACTTAATAGAAAGCTTGTTCTTGAAATAAAGGTATCATTTCCCGCCGCACTCCGAAGCCTGCCCGGTAAGTATCTCTATCCCATGCTTAAGTGCGGGGATTATTACTTCCAGGTTCTCTCTCACACTCTTGGGACTCCCGGGAAGGTTTATTACAAGGGACTGCTTCCTGATTCCCGCCTGAGCCCTGGAGAGCATTGCCTTCGGAGTAATCTGAAGGCTTTTGGCCCTCATTGCTTCCGGTATACCCGGTACATGCCTTTCTAATACTTCAAGAGTTGCCTCAGGAGTTATATCTCTTTTGGAAAAACCCGTGCCCCCGGTCGTAAGTATCAAGTTCAAACCAAACTTGTCGGACATATCTATGATAGCTTCCTTTATATCTTGCTTTTCATCAGGGACAACAACATACTTTTCCACATGCCCTCCTATCTGCTTTATCATTTCTTCAATAACAGGGCCAGAAGCATCTGTTCTTTCCCCTTTTGAACCTTTATCACTTACTGTTATAATTCCTACGCTGAATTTGTCCATTTTATCCTACCTCCTATTAATAACATCAAAAATTACTAACATTTTGTACTGCCAATGCTTTCATCCAGCTTGTCTCTATAGTTGAATTCTCCCGACTTGCCGCCTCTCTTATGTACAAGATGTATATCGCTTATCACCATCAGCTTGTCAACAGCCTTGCACATGTCATATATGGTCAATGCCGCAACAGTCACAGCTGTCAAAGCTTCCATCTCAACTCCCGTAACTCCGACAGTTTTTACGATTGCTTCAATATCAATCTTGGAATTCTCATAATCAGCCTGGAATTCTATATCTACACCGTATATGCTGACATTATGGCACATCGGTATTATATCCGATGTAGACTTGGCACCCATTATACCCCCTACCTGCGCTACGGACAATACGTCTCCCTTTCTTATCCTTCCCTCTGCAATCGCTTTCAAGGTCTCTCTTTTCATATAAACCGAACCCCTTGCTATCGCCTCTCTTACGCTCTCTTCCTTTTCAGTCACATCCACCATTTTGGCATAGCCTTTGGCGTTTATATGGGTAAACTCCCCTACACCCTGAGCTTCCTTTTTATTATTCCGGTTCATGCAATCACCTCGTTTTATCTTATATTTTAACACAAACTCAAATAATTAATAAGACCTGACGTCAAATAATACCATCTCCGATATAATAAGCTTCGCAGTTCATATTTCGTGATATCAGAATCAATCTGATTTTGTAATAAAACTTTCATAATATATGTATTAATTCGACGAACTCTGATATAATTTGTAATAGAAGCATTTTATAACCATTTTTGCTTGTATATTTTATTCATGTCAAGGAGGAACGACTGAATGTTAAAAATAAACAGCAAAGGCATAATGTTCAAGGTGCTGGTAATGATATTAACAATTTGTATATTAGAATATTTTCTTTTTACAATAATGTCGGAAAGACTAACAGGAAGAATTCTGGAAAATATGATTATCGAAAACAGCAGCAAAAACGCAGAGCTGTACTCCGAATTCATCGGCAATTGGATAATGGAGCGCATGCAGGAAATAAGCATGTATGCGAATTCACCTGCTATAAGAACAATGGACTGGGATAGTATAGAGCCTTACCTGAGCCAGGAAGTCGAAGGGAAGCTTGATATATATGATCATTTTATGATTGCGGAGTTGAATGGAAATTACAGTACGACTCTCAGAAGAAATGCGGGAAATATCGGCGATCGTGAGTACTTCAAACATGCCGGTGAAGGCAAAACACTCATGTCCAATCCGGTTATCTCCAGGTCTACCGGAAAGCCTGTAGCGATTGTCGCAGCACCTATACGGGGCAGCAGCGGCAATATTGAAGGAGTAATGGCCGGAGCAGTTAATCTCATTAAGCTTTCAAGAATGATTGAGAATTTTAAATACGACTATCCCAACTCTTACTCATACATTGTTGACAAAAACGGTCAAATCATTGCCCATCCCATGGAAGAACTAATTCTCCAGCAAAATATCACTAAGGAATCAGATGTCATAAGTAAAGACATAGCTAGGGCATCAGAGGAAATACTCTCAAATAATCAAGGCTCCAATACATATGAATTTGATAGTGTTGTCAGCATGAATTATTACCACGTAATCCCAAACACCGACAATTGGAAGCTGGTTATAAAAATACCTGTAAATTACTGGCATACTCCAATCAGATATACCTCATCACGCCTTACGCTTATTGGTCTTGCAGGCCTTATAATTGCTTCAATAGTCGGATTTTTCATTGCAAAAAGCATATCAACTCCAATTATAAGGCTTAAAGAAGTGTTTACAAGAGCTACAGCCGGAGATCTTACCGTAAGATCTGAAATTAATACAAATGATGAAATCGGAGATGCCGCCCGAAGCTTTAACAAGATGATGGATACTATAAGCAAATTGACCTATTATGATGCGCTTACACAGCTTCCTAATAAATTGCATTTTGATGCAAGACTGGATATAGAAATTGAAAAATCCGCCCGTGAAAACACAATGCTTGCATTAATGATATTTGACATAGATAGATTTGAAAGTATCAACAACAGTTTAGGCCATTCCGTGGGAGACAAGCTGTTGAAAAGCCTGGCAGTAAAAATCAGCTGTTTCGAAGATTATAACCATGTAGTTGCTCATATAGGCGAAGATATGTTTGCAATATTGTATAAGAATTTCAAGGAAAAAGGTGAAGTTTTAAAGCTGTCCGACGAAGTTCGGAATATGATCAGGCAGCCCTGGGTCATAGATGGTCACAGGTTTTATATTACTGCCTGCGTAGGAATAGCCATATATCCGGAAGACGGGGAAAGCGGCGACAACTTGTTCAATAATGCATTTTCCGCAATGCAAAAAGCAAAATCCCGAGGCCGGGACAATTATCAGTTTTACGATCCTTCAATAAGTGAACGGCTTCTTGAACTAATGAATCTGGACAGCAGTATGCATCATGCATTGGACAACGGCGAGTTTTTGTTATATTACCAGCCTCAGATAAATGCAAGTACCAAGGAAATAGTTGGCTGTGAAGCTCTGCTGAGATGGAATCATCCTGAACTGGGAATAATAAGTCCCAGTGAATTTATTCCGATTTCAGAGGCTAACGGATTGATTACACTTATAGGCAGATGGGTTCTGTACACAGCTTGCATGCAGAACAAGCTGTGGCAGGATTCAGGCTTCAAACCAATATTTGTATCTGTTAATCTATCATCTGTACAGCTTATACAAGAAAACTTTATTGATATGGTTTCCGAAATCCTTGAAGAGACAGGACTTTCTCCCGAATACCTGGAACTTGAGATTACAGAAAGTGTTGCTGTGAAGAATTATGATTATATAACAGATATCCTGGATAAGCTTAAGAAAATGGGTGTAAGAATAGCTCTCGACGATTTTGGAACCGGATATTCCTCTTTGAATTATCTTAAAAATTTTGCCATTACTACCCTGAAAATTGATCGCAGCTTTATTCATGACATTAACGAAAACCCAAAGAATTCCGCCATAGTATCCAGTATACTTGCAATGGGACGAAACCTTAAGCTATGCATAACTGCGGAAGGGATTGAGACCAGGGAACAATATGAAACTCTGAGGAATAAAGGCTGTGATATCATCCAAGGATTTTACTTCAACGAACCCCTTCCTCTGAATGAATTTGAAAAAGTTTTAAAATAAAGGGGGGACGTTTCTCCGAAACGCCCCCTTCTATCTGTATTTTAATACATCATGTCTCCGCCCATGCCGCCGCCTGGCATCATTGGCTTTTCCTTCTCAGGCAGGTCTGCAACCACACCTTCGGTAGTAAGCAGCAGTGCCGCAATGGAAGCCGCATTCTGAAGTGCCGATCTTGTAACCTTTGTTGGGTCGACTATTCCGGCCTGAATCATGTCTAAATACTCTTCCTTCAAAG
This sequence comes from Gracilibacteraceae bacterium, assembly GCA_012519325.1. Lineage (GTDB taxonomy): Bacteria > Bacillota > Clostridia > Lutisporales > Lutisporaceae > BRH-c25. The sequence goes on from JAAYQK010000277.1 coordinate 15,542, forward strand.
CATCGAAACCGATTCCGGCCTTACTGGCCATAACCTTCTCAATTACCACTGAGCCTTCAAGTCCTGCATTTTCTGCTATCTGTCTTACAGGCTCCTCCAAAGCCCTCTTAACTATATTAATTCCTGTTCTTTCGTCTCCCTCTGTTTTGGCAATCAGTGCATCCACAGCCGGTATTGTATTTGCAAGTGCAGCCCCACCGCCGGCTACAATACCTTCTTCAACTGCTGCTCTTGTTGCTGCAAGGGCATCCTCTATTCTGTGTTTTCTTTCCTTAAGCTCAGTTTCTGTAGCAGCACCAACTTTGATTACCGCAACACCACCGGAAAGCTTTGCAAGCCTCTCCTGGAGTTTTTCCCTGTCGAAGTCGGAAGTGGTTTCTTCTATCTGTGTTTTAATCTGTTTGATTCTGTCTTTGATTGCCTTTGCATCTCCGGCTCCGTCAACAATAATTGTATTCTCCTTCTGAACCTTAACCTGTCTTGCTCTGCCAAGCTGGCTCAGCTTTGTTTCCTTAAGATCCAGTCCTAATTCTTCGGATATAACCTGGCCGTTTGTAAGTACTGCAATATCCTCCAGCATTGCCTTTCTTCTGTCCCCAAAGCCCGGAGCTTTAACCGCCACACAAGTGAAAGTACCTCTGAGCTTGTTGACTACCAGTGTTGACAGGGCCTCTCCTTCAACATCCTCAGCAATAATGAGAAGCTTTTTCCCCTGCTGGACTATCTGCTCGAGAATCGGAAGTAGTTCCTGTACGTTTGAAATCTTCTTGTCGGTAATAAGTATATAAGGATCGTCCAGTACGGCCTCCATTTTTTCAGTATCTGTAACCATGTATAATGAGATGCAGCCTCTGTCAAACTGCATACCTTCTACCACATCAAGAGTTGTTCCGAAGGTATTGGATTCCTCAACAGTAATAACACCGTCCTTACCTACCTTTTCCATAGCTTCTGCAATAAGCTGGCCGATTGTTTCATCGGAAGCGGAAATAGAAGCAACCTGAGCAATAGCTTCTTTGCTCTCTATCGGCCTTGAATTCCTTTTAAGCTCCTCTACTGCCGCATCAACCGCTTTGTTGATACCTTTCTTTACTATCATCGGATTTGCGCCTGCCGCAACATTTTTGAGCCCTTCTCTTATGATTGCCTGTGCAAGAAGCGTAGCTGTTGTGGTACCGTCTCCTGCCACATCGTTTGTCTTGGTGGCAACCTCCTTAACAAGCTGTGCTCCCATATTTTCAAAGGGATCTTCCAACTCTATTTCCTTTGCTATGGTAACACCGTCATTTGTAATAACCGGTGAGCCGAATTTTTTATCCAAAACTACATTTCTGCCCTTTGGCCCTAATGTTATTCTTACTGTATCCGCAAGCTGGTTAACACCTCTTTCTAGTGCCCGTCTTGCATCCTCTGAAAATTTAATTTGTTTTGCCATAAATATTCCCTCCTAACTCTATTCAATCACTGCCAAAACATCGCTCTGTCTGACAATCAGATACTCGTTGTCATCCATTTTCACTTCTGTTCCGGCATACTTTGAGTATATAACCTTATCTCCAACTTTTAATTCCAGAGGAATTTTCTTACCGTCCACCATTTCTCCGGAACCTACTGCCAGCACTTCACCCTGCATAGGTTTTTCCTTTGCAGTGCCCGGAAGTACTATACCGCTCTTTGTTGTCTCTTCACTTTCGATGACTTTGATGATGACTCTGTCGCCTAACGGTCTGATATTCATACATAATCCTCCTTAAAGCAATTATTTCTAACAGTATGTATTTTTATTACTAGCACTCACCTTGACTGAGTGCTAACTACACTTTATATAATAAATAAAGAAATTTATATAATCAAACTCCCAAATAAGCCAAAAACAGCAAATAATGATAATAGCATTTCAATATCTTATATTATTTCAGTATTACTCCATATTTGTACTTTTTTCTCAATATTCTCCCCCTTTGCAGAGTCTTCGTACCGTATTTCGGTATTTATTATTACATAAAAAGCATCAGTATTATCGGAAGGAATATAGCCGGGAGCATATTGCCAACCTTCAGCCTCTTTATTTCCAGGATATTTATTCCCATTCCTACAAGCAGAATTCCCCCTACAGCTGTCATTTCAATAATTACCGCTTCGCTAAGATATGGAGCAACATATGAAGCAAGAAGGGTTAAGGATCCCTGATACAGCAGAACGGGCAAGAATGACAGTACTACCCCCATACCAAGAGTTGACGCGAATACAACTGATGTCACTCCGTCTAATACCGACTTCGTCAGCAATATATTGTGATCATTCAGTAGTCCGCTCCGGAGCGGCCCCATAATTGACATGGTGCCTACGCAGTATAGGAGACTGGCAGTTACGAAGCCTTTTGAAAGGTTCCCTTCTTTGGAATTAAGCTTGTCCTGAACATAATTGCCTAAATCGTTCATTCTTTTTTCTATGTCTATCCATTCTCCTATTATTGAACCAATTACAAGACTGAATATTACAATCATAGCATTCTGTGAACCAATCGCAAACGTAATACCAAGTCCAAGGGTAAAAAGCCCCAATCCCGAAGTAATGATATTATTGAAACGCTTTGATATTCCTTTTCTAAAAATGCTTCCTGCAATGCCGCCAATAATTATTGCCCCTGCATTTGCTATAGTACCTAATAAAACCAAAATGAATCCCTCCATAATTATATTAGAAGTAAAATGCAAAAGCGTCGTGAGACTGTCTTTTCCTCTGGGGTATTCCCGTTCCGTGGTCAGTGGAAGGTTTCGTCGAAAATATCTTCCCCACGCCGGTATTTGCATTTCCTCAATACTGCTATACTATACAAGCTCTTGCTTGGTATGAATATTAAGGAGCACTTGCCTTGTATAACAGCGAGCACTTATT
>JAAYQK010000278.1 GCA_012519325.1 Gracilibacteraceae bacterium
CCCAAGGTCTTAAGACATTTTACCGCAAGATTAAGACCAATAGGATAATTAAAGGGCGATTAACTCAGCCGGGAGAGCGCTGCGTTCGCAACGCAGAGGTCGGGGGTTCGAACCCCCTATCGTCCACCAGCATAATGCCGCATAGCGGCAAATATGCAGCCATTGTAGATTTGGCTGTGATATAATAATGCGATATATATAACAATAAACGATACTGTGAGGTAATAAATTATGAAAAAGAACATTTTGGGAAATACCGGAATTGAGGTTACGGAATTATGTTTTGGAGCACTGCCAATGGGGCCTCTCCAGAAGGATCTTTCTGTGGAAGAGTCGGCTGAGATTGTAGCATATGCCCTGAAAAGCGGTATCACATTTGTGGATACGGCACAGATGTATAAAACATATTCACCGATAAAAGCAGCTATAAAAGAGACGGGGATCAGACCGGTTATTGCAACAAAGTCGACAGCTGCATCTTATGAAGAAATGGAAGAAGCCATGGAAGAAGCACTGGATGAAATGGGTATAGACTATATTGACATTTTTCATCTCCATGCAGCAAAGGTCAATCCTGATGTTTTTGATATACGAAAAGGCGCTTTGCAGTGCCTGTTGGACTACAAAAGTAAAGGAATAATAAAGGCTGTAGGAATATCTACGCATAATGTAAAGGTAGTAGAAGCTGCAGCAGAAAGGCAGGATATAGATATTGTGTTTCCGCTGATTAATAAAGCAGGGCGCGGCATTGTCGGAGGAACAGAGGAAGAGATGAGGGCTGCCATATCCATGTGCAGGCAAAATGGAAAGGGTATATATCTGATGAAAGTATTGGGAGGCGGAACTTTACTGGATGAATACTCAGAGTGCATGGAATATGCCAGAAACCTGGACTGTTACGATTCAATAGCTGTTGGAATGGTAAGCAAGGAAGAAGTCTTGTACAATGTCAAGTACTTCAATAATGAAAAAGATTTAGATGACATCATAAAAATCAAGAATAAGAAGAGCATTCAGGTTTTACAGGGGGCTTGCATAAGCTGCGGCAAATGCATAGAAGTATGCCACAATGGTGCCCCCAGCTACGACCATACCGGTAAATCATATATCGATCAGTCGAAATGCATACAATGCGGATATTGCATTCCGGAATGTCCGGCCTTTGCCATCAGGATGGCATAATAAGAAAGGAGAGGATATATAGTGGATAAAAACTTGAAATTTGTAATTGATGAGCGTATAAAAAGAACTATAGAAAATTTGGAAAAAAACAATATTTCGGCTTACAGAGTAGAAAACGAGGAAGAAGCATTGAAAAAGCTAGGAGAGCTTATACCGGAAGGAAGCACGATAGGTATCGGCGGCTCCATGACGCTTTTTGAAATTGGTGCCATTGACTTTATCAGAAAAGGTAATTATAAGGTTTTGGACAGGTATAAGGAAGGGCTTACACCGGCAGAGATGAAGGAAATCTTCAGAAAGGGATTTTTCGCTGATGTTTATTTGACAAGCAGCAATGCTGTCACTGAAAACGGTGAACTCTATAATGTGGATGGGACCGGAAACAGGGTTGCTTCCATGCTGTACGGGCCTGACCGTGTAATCGTTGTTGTGGGAATCAACAAACTTGTTAAGGATATTGAGGAAGCTGTTATAAGAGTCGAAGAAACAGCAGCTCCTGCCAATACAAAGAGACTTAATAAAGGTACTCCATGTACTGTAACAGGACATTGTATGGACTGCAATTCAGAGAGAAGAATCTGCAATGAGTATACGGTAATCAGAAGACAAGGGGTAAAAGGAAGGATGCATGTAATAATTGTAAATAAAGAGCTTGGATATTAATACTATATGATTCGTTTTAAGGGGGGATTCTTCTGCCTACTAAGGGGGAAGAGTTCCCTTTTATTGATTCATTATTGAGTAGCTTCCCATAATGAATCAATAACTGTCGCTGGTAATAAGTATTATAGATTGGAGGATGAAGTCATGCAAATCACAGTTCTTGTAGACAACAATACAATAATTGACCGTTATCTGCTGGGGGAGCCGGGAGTGTCCTTCTTAATCCGTGAGGGCGGGAAAAACATTTTGTTTGATGTGGGTTACTCGGACATATTTATTACCAATGCCCGGAAGCTTGGGATCAGCCTGTATGATGTGGATTATACAGTAATATCCCACGGGCATATTGACCACACTTGGGGGCTTGAGCCCATGATAAGGATGTACTCGGAGGCAAAGATTGAAAACATATACTTCAGGAAGCCTGTTCTCATTGCTCATCCGCAGGCTTTTGAAAGCAAGTATAATGACAATAAAGCAATTGGTTCTGTCATTACAGAGAAAACATTGGGAGACTTTTTTGAAATGAACTTGAAAAGAGAGCCCTTCTGGATCACGGATAGGCTGGCATTTTTGGGAGAAATAGAAAGGACAAACAGCTTTGAAAATAAGAAGCCGATAGGGAAACGTGTGGTTCAAGGTATTGAAGAATCGGATTTCCTGATGGATGATACCGCCTTGGCATATAAATCGGAGGAAGGGTTGGTTATTATCACGGGATGTTCCCATTCGGGCATATGCAATATCATAAATTATGCAAAGCAAGTCTGCAATGATGACAGAATTACTGATGTTATAGGAGGCCTTCACCTATTGAACCCGGAAGTCGAGACCTTGGAACGGACAAAAGAGTTTATCAGGCAGACGGGGGTTAAAAAGCTTCATCCCTGCCACTGCACAGATTTGAAATCCAAGCTGGCACTGTCTGAGGTTGCAGAGCTTGAAGAAGTAGGAGCCGGATTGGTATTGGAATTCTAATTTTTTAACAAGGATTTAAATAAAGGTTTTTGCAATTGTGCAAAAACCTTTATTTTGTTACAAGACTATTTTAGCAATATATGGTAAAATTTATAATGCCTTGTTATAATGAGGACAAATATTTCTGTAGCAGGACTGTATTTTTTTTCTTAAAATATAAAAAAAGGAAGTAGTTACCTGATTTTTTGCGTATATACTGATGGATTGTTTAATGAACAGAAGGTGAACAGGTGTCGATTATATTTAAATTTACTCTCAGAAATATAAAAGAAAAGAAGCTTAGGACTTTTTTGATCCTTCTTTCCATTATAATGTCTTCAGCCTTATTTTTTGCATCAACAGCTGTTTCTACAACAGTGGAGATGATAATTATGGAACAGGTGCGAAAATATTACGGCAGTGCCGATATTATAGTGACCGCAGGGGAACAGGCAAAATCATGGGCTATTTCTCCAAACTTGCTGGATAACTGCCCCGAAGGGGTGAAATATGCTGCCGGTATGATACATGGGGGTGGAGAATATAAGGAAAAGGGTGAGACTGTACGGATAGGAATACAAGGCATTAACCTGGAGGATTTGGACAAGATGAATCCCATAATACTGGAGCAGCAGCATGAACTTATACCGTTTAAAGGCAGCAAGGCTATTATCGGAAAGGGAATGGCAGAAGAATACGGATTAAAGCCCGGTGATCCAATAGGAATTTATATGAATGGGCTTAAAAAGTGGTTTATAGTTTCGGGAATTTCACAGCCCATAGGTCCTTTTCTGGAGGACGGGGAAAACAGATATATTGTTGTACCCAGGGAAACAATGGCAGGGTTGTACGGCAACAAGGGAAAGGTATCTGAAATATATGTAGGTCTTGAAGATTCCTCTGAACAGGATATGATGGTGGAGAAGCTTTCAAAGGCTTATCCTATGTACAGAGTGGAGCCGACCATATCAAAAGCAATGATAAAAAGTGAAACTCAGCAAATATCGGCGATGTTTTTAGTAATAGTTGTATTTGTTATGATTTTAAGTGCATTTATTATTTATACTTCTTTCAAAGTTATTATGGCTGAACGACTTCCCGTAATAGGGACATTCCGCAGTATCGGCGCAACCAAAAAAATGACCAATCGTGTTTTAATGGTCGAAAGCATGGTATACGGAATTATCGGAGGCATACTGGGAGATATATTGGGAATAAGCATTTTAAAGCTCATGATAATGCAGATAACACCTATATGGGAGTCAAATATTGACTTCAAGGCTTACTATACCATCGGACAATTAATTATGGGATTCTGTGTCGGTTTGGTTTTGTCACTTATAAGCTCCTTTTTGCCTATCAGAAAGGTTTCTAAGATTCAGATAAGAGATATTGTTTTAAACTCCGTAGAGAAAAAATTCAAAAAGAAGCGATGGAAAACCGTATTGGGAATTTTATTTTTAGCCATAGCTGTTGTGGTACCGAGAGTTACACCTGATAATACTGCAATAGCTGTGGGTATTATGTGCATGTTTTTATTGGTGCCTGCTGTTGTAATGCTTGTGCCGCATATAACCAATAGTTTTCTAAAGCTGTTTCAGTTCATATATGCCGAGGTCTTTGGAAATGAAGGGATATTGGCTGCCCAGAACCTGAGGGATAATAAAAATAATCTGAACAATATTATTCTGTTGGGCATGTCAATCTCAGTGCTTTTGATGATATATACCCTGAGCCAAAGCATAATTAATGATACGGTAAATTACTACAAGGAGGTTAAATATGATATTACCTTCTGGACCTGGCCTGCGAATCGTTCCACAGAAAACAAGCTGCTTTCCGTGGACGGAGTCATGGATACATATGGGGAATATTTTAAATATGGAGAGACTCAAGTCATGGGAAAAAATACTGAAATAAAATCCATACTTGGAGTTAACAAAAATAAAACCCTTGATTATTTGATCCTGGATATTGAGGGTGACGCTGAAAAGCTGGTTAAAGAACTGGATGAAGGAAGAAATATTATTATAACAAATATATTTAAAGATGAGCATGGAATTAAAAAAGGTGATTACTTAAAGCTGAAAACGGAAAAGGGTGTATTTGAGTATAAGGTCATAGGCTTTATCGAATCAAACCGTTCCGAAGGCAAATTTGCACTTATTGGGGAGAGATTCTTAAAATCCGATATGTCGGTTAAAGAGTACAGCGATATATATATAAAAACAAATAAGGATTCGGAAGAGGTAGTGAAGAACATTCAGGAAAAATTCAAAAACAGAAATCCCTGGGTCAGATCCGTTGAGCAAAGCATGAAAGAGAACATGGAAGCAAACAGCAAAATATTGGGGATATTTAACGGCTTTGGAATTATGGCATTGGTTATTTGTGTTTTCGGGGTCTTTAATAATCTGATAATAAGCTTTATTGACCGTAAGCGTTCGCTGGCTATTATGCGTTCTGTTGGAATGAATAAGAGGCAAACTTTAAAAATGATTTTTGTCGAGGCTTTTACCGGAGGCTTGATAGGCGGTTTGACAGGGATTATAATCGGTTTGCTTCTTATAATGAATGTAGAAAAGGTTATAGAAGCATTGGGAGGTTCAATTAAGGAATTTATACAAATTTCATGGATTTCTTTGGCTGCTTGCGTGATAGTGGGGATTGCCATTACTATAGCCGCATCTGTAGGGCCTGCCTTTAGATCTTCAAAGCTGGATATAATAGATGCCATTAAATATGAATAGGAGCGGAAGCATGGGAATAATTATAGAAGCAATTAACTTATGTAAGACATACAAGATGGGTGAAATAAGCATAGAGGTATTAAGGGGCGTCAACTTTGCAGTAAATCAAGGGGAATATGTTTCCCTTATGGGGCCCTCGGGTTCGGGGAAGAGCACCCTTCTCTACCTTCTTGGCGGTTTGGATAAGCCCACCTCAGGGGGTATAAAGCTAAAGGGAAGAGAATTGGCGTTAATGAAGGACAAGGAAGAAAGCGAAATGAGAAGGAGAGAAATAGGCTTTGTATTCCAGTTTTATAATCTGGTTCCCAATCTGAATCTGGAAGAAAACATAATGCTTCCCATATTATTGGACGGGAAGAAGCTAAAGCAGTATAAGAACAGGCTGGATGAAATTTTAGAGCTTGTAGGCCTTTCGGACAGAAGAAGACATACTCCCAGGGAATTGTCCGGAGGGCAGCAGCAGCGTGTTGCCATCGCCAGGGCATTGGTAAATGATCCTGACATTATTCTGGCAGATGAACCCACAGGAAACCTTGACAGCAAAACAGGAACAGAGATCCTGGAATTATTTAAAAGGATAAACAAAGAAAAAGGAAAGACAATAGTACAGGTTACACATTCGCATGAAGCGGCACAGTACGGAACTCGAATAATAAATGTAAAAGACGGAAGGGTATGGGAATGATGAAAAAAGTATTAATAATTCTTTTAGTAATGTTAACAATCCTTTTTGCCGCAGGCTGCGGAAAAAAAGATGATTTGCCTGCATTAGCTGATCAGGAGCAGGAACAGGCGGAAACTCCGGTTCAGCAAACGGTTCAAGCCTTTGGAACTGTTAAGACAAAGCAGACCAAAGGCATAATGGTAGATTTGCCTGCTTCCATTGAAAAAATACATGTACAAGAGGGGCAGAGGGTAAAAAAAGGCGATGTGCTGATTACACTGAGTCTAAAAGAAATTGAAGAGCAGATTAAAGAGAAGGAAGGTTCCTTGAAAATAGCTGAATTGGAACTGCAAAAGCTTAAAGAAGATATAGGCAATAGGAGCAATGAGAATATTGATAATGAACCTGAAATCATACAGGCAAAAAATAATTTGGAAAAAGCTCAGATGGAATATGAAAAGCTAGAAAAGGATTTGTCAAATAAAGCAGTTTTGCTCAAAGAAGGGGCAATACCACAAAAGGAGTTTGAGGATTCCAAAGGGGCGCTGGAGCAAAAGCAGAAGGAAATTGAGAATGAAAAAATAAGCCTGGAAAACTTGAAAAGCAAGTTGAGGGCTTCTAACAACATAAGTGAATTGGATATAAAAATAAAAGAGCAAAATATTATCTCACTCAAATCACAGCTTCAGACATTGAAGGATAAGATTGCTGAAAGCGGTATTAAAGGAAATGAAATAATATGTGATATTCCTAACGGAGTTATCGAAAAAATCAATAATGCAGCCGGAGACCGTCTAAACGCCGAAAAGCAGATTATGAGCATTTTGGATTTGGATACTTTGATAGTATGGGCGAATGTGGCGGAAGATTTTATCAAGGATATAAAAGTGGGAAGTAAAGCCATTATCAGTCCATTGGCTAATCCGGACAAAGAATATGAAGGAACGGTTTCCAGGATATCAAATATGGCTGTGCAGGAAAACGGAGAAACAGTGGTGCCCGTGGAAATAACCCTTACAGAGGTTGATGAGTCTTTATTGCCCAACTTTAATATAAATATCAAGATAATTGCGCAATAGATTATGTAAATAAAATGGAACGGAGGCCGTTCCATTTTATTTCTTCCTATACTTATGCTGTAAGAATTCCTTGAACTTTTCAATCTCCTCAATAGCCTCCGGAGATAAGTCCTCATTAGTACTATAGCTGTTTCTAGAGGAGCTTACAAGGAACTGCTCCTTGCACTTGCTGAGTGTCTTGTCTGCCGTATCCCTAATATTGCTTCTGCAAAGCAAATAATCCAGCGACACATCGAAAAAATCAGCCAACGCTACTAATGTTTCCTTATCGGGAAATCTTATATTGGTTTCATATTTTGATACTGTTGAATAAGAAACATTTAATTTACTCGCGAGTACATGCCTTGTCAGGTTTTTTTCTTCTCTAAGATCCCTTAATCTTTCGCCGAATTCCATGTGAATACACCCCTGAATGCACTTCAAAATTATTGCATCAAACTTTTTACGACATTTATATAGTATGATGTTAACACAATTTGTCCAATTGGGGCCAAAAGTGGACAAATAGGAAGAAAAATTATTGACAATGGACTAATAGTCCAGTAATATAAAGATATTGTTGGACTATTAGTCTATTATTATCCGGGAGGTGTTAATTTGGACTTCAGATTGAATCCTGCGATATCTGCAGCTTGTGCGGCTGTAAAAAGATTATTCACAATAGATGGAAGGTGTTTTTCCATAAAGAATATGGACGAAAAGTCCGATGGACACGTAGTGGAAAAACAGCTTAAGTGTGCTGTATCAAGCTGCCTCGACATGGGCAGTATTTGCTGCAAGGAATGCAGTATTAGGAATTGCCGCTATAAATGTGATTACGTTGATAAAGAAATATGTAATCATCAATTATTTGACTATGACAATAAAAGAAGGTTTTAGCAATTTGATAGATATAATTAGCCAATTGTTGTATAATGTTTTCATAAAAGCCAAAATATAGAAAGGTATGCGGTATGGAAAAGGGAAAAAGACTTTTTTACATTCTTAAAGCCTTATTATTAACTTTGTTGTTTTGTATTGCCGTATATTTTGAAAATGCACAGCAGCAGAGGCTGTACGTGCTTATTTTTATATTTGCGGTTTATATGGCGGTCGGCTTTGGAAGAAGCCTGGCAAGGAGTGACAATAATTTATACTGCCTGTCTTTTATACTTGATATAGCACTGGTATATATTCTTGAATATAATTCAAGGCTTCTTATAAACTACTTTTTTCATTTCTTTTACATAGTTATACTACTGGAATCATCTCTGCAGCTGGGGCTTAGGCGGGGTATGATGATTGGATCTGCAACAGTCCTGGTATCTCTTATAAAATACATATACCTGATTTATTACAAATTAAATCTTTCAAATATATCCCAGCTTGCCTTTTTCCTTATGGTCAATGTGCTCATTCTTGTTGTTACGGGTTTTGCACAGCATAATAAAGAGGAAAGGGAAAGGAAGGATATTCTCTACAAAGAACTTTTGGACGCACATAAAAAGCTGAAACAGTATGCCGATGAAGTAAACCGGCTATCTGTCGTAGATGAAAGGAACCGAATAGCAAGGGATATACATGATACCTTGGGACATAATATGACTGCTCTTATAATGCAGCTGCAGATGGGGTTGCATCTTATGAAGGAGAACTCTGCCAAGGCAGAAGAGCTGATGGTAAGCTCGGTAAAAACCGCCAAGGACAGTATGGCAGCCATAAGAGAGGTTGTTGAGACACTTAGGGGAGTAGGAACTGTTTCTGAACCGGTTGAATCCTTAAGGAAGCTTATAAGTGAATTTTCAGCAAGGACCGGTGTGGCGATAGAGCTTGATATTACCGGTGAGACCAACCCTCAGGATTCAGCGGTAAATATAGCAGTATATCGCATAATCCAGGAGGCAGTAACTAATGCGGTGCGGCACGGTAATGCATCGAGAATATCGGTCAAACTTGATTATTCCAAAGAATCCATAAGGTTTTACGCAGCCGACAACGGTGTTGGCTCAGATAATGTGAAAGAAGGCTACGGGTTAAAAGGAATCAGGGAACGGGTAGAGGCCTTCGGGGGTAAAGTGGAAATAGAGAGCGGTGACGGATTCTGTATAAAGGGCATCCTGTATTTGGAGGGTAAAAAATGATTAAAGTGCTGTTGGTTGATGATCAGGATATTCTGGTGGAGGGGCTCAAGCTTATACTCAGCAAAGAAGAGGACATACATATATGCGGGACTTCCGATAATGGCAGGAAGGCGTACGAAGCATGCAAACTGAGCCGTCCTGATGTGGTGCTTATGGATATAAAAATGCCGGAGGTAAGCGGTGTTGAAGCCACCGGGATGATCAAAAGAGATTTTCCGGATATCAAGGTGATAGTGCTTACTACCTTTAATGACGATGAGTATATATATGATGCTCTTAAGAACGGTGCCTCGGGATATTTGCTTAAGGATGCCTCACCTGCTGAGATTGCCGATGCCCTGCGCACGGTATATAACGGTGGTGCGCTTATACAGTCGGAAATTGCGGTAAAGGTTCTGGACAAATTCTCAGAGCTTGCAAAAGGAAACCGGCAGAAGGATAAGGATTCCAGAGCAGAGCTTCTGACAGAACGGGAAAAGGATATATGCCGGCTGATTGCAGAAGGAAAGAACAACAGGGAAATTGCTGATTTGCTGTACTTGAGCGAAGGAACGGTGAAAAACCATATTACAAGAGTTCTTGTAAAGCTGGACCTTCGTGACAGGACACAACTGGCAGTGTTCACTATAAAGAATGATCTATAAAGGCATTGCTGCCTTCTGTTTTGGACATGGGTGTGTGGACATGGGGACGTTTCTCCTGTCTCACTGGAGACACGAGAAACGTCCCCATGTCCTTCCCATGTCCTTCAACGTCCCCATATCCCCACATGCAGAAGAATACTGCACAATTTTCAATTCTTGTGCAAAAAGTCATAGGGTATGCTGATGAATATGTGATTTAAGATACAAGAAATCCGGTTTTTGAATCTGTATAATGATATCGTAAGATAGTATTGGAGGGATTTTCAATGAAAAAGTTGGCAGTTGCGATACTTGCATTATTGATGGCAGCAGTATTGATAGGCTGCAGCTTGGATAGCCTTGAAGGCTATAAGAAAGCGGCAGAAAAAACAGAGCAGATAAAAAAAGGCCGGACAGATGGAGAATTTTTACTTGTGATGGATTTTAACACAGAGGGAATGACAGAAGAACAGATAAGGGAGCTGAACTATTTTAAAAATATTAAGGGGAGCTTCAATACAGCTTATGATGATGAACAGAAAAAAGAGGTTTTCAGAAACTATTTGAGTTTTGGCGGCATAGGCTTTGATTATGATCTGTTCATAAATGGCGAAGAAATATTCGTGAAGCTGCCTGTAATAGGAAAGTATATGAGAATCGACGATATACAGGCTCCTATAACTAAAGATCAGAAAAAAGGGAAGGCAGAGCTTATTGATCCGGAAACAAAGGATGCTATTAATGATAAGTGGCTTAAGCTTTTACATAAGGAAGACATATTCAAGGGCAGCAGCACGGTACTAACTACCCCGGATGGAGAGGTAAAGGCTACTGAATACACCATAAGATTGAATGACGAGCAGATAAAGAGCCTGGCGGAATACAGCATTGATATGCTTTCCAGAGATGAAAAGCTTGAAGAAAGATTCGGGAAGTACATCAGGGAAAATGTGAAGCACCATAAGGATGTATCTTTGAAAAAGCTGCTTTCTGATATGAAGGAGAATATTAACAAATATACGGTTGAAAGCTTCGGGTATACGGCTTATGTGGATATTGACGGATATATTGTAAATGAGATTGTTGAAATCACATTAAAGGTAAATAGCACAGAAGCGGCAGCAATGAACGGGTTAAGCTATAAGCTGGATATTAAGAATTGGGATATAAACAAGGCTCAGAAATTTGATTTTCCCGAACTGACAGATGAAAATACTGTAGATATTGATAGCATTAATCAGAGCATGCCGTTTAATATTGAGGTGCTGTTCAATGATGAGAACTAATAAGGAGAACGATATGACGCTGTTAAAAGTGGAAAATCTGCATAAAAACTATGGCAGCATAAGGGCAGTAGATGGCATCAGCTTCGAGGTGCACGGGGGAGAGGTGTTCGGACTGCTCGGTCCAAACGGGGCAGGAAAGTCTACTACCATTTCTATGATATCGACCTTAGTGACTCCTACAGAGGGAAATGTGTTTTATAAAGATAAAAACATATTTGAAGAACCGAATTCCATAAGAAAGGAACTGGGCGTTGTACCTCAGGATATAGCACTGTATCCGACACTAACGGGCTATGAAAACTTGGCCTTTTGGGGAAATATGTACGGACTAAAGGGTGCCGGGCTAAAAAGAAGGATTAATGAGGTTTGCGAAATAATCGGCCTAAACGGCCGCTTGAAGGATAGGGTAGATAAATATTCGGGAGGAATGAAAAGAAGGCTTAATATAGGAGCAGCACTATTGCATAAGCCTGAGCTTCTAATCATGGATGAGCCGACGGTAGGGATAGACCCCCAGTCAAGAAGCCATATATTGGATACCGTGCTGGAGCTTAACCGGCAGGG
>JAAYQK010000279.1 GCA_012519325.1 Gracilibacteraceae bacterium
TCCCCCTGCCGTATTTTTGCTGTTAGGGGTTACTTTGTCTGTGAGGAATACCTTAGCTTTCCGGCGTCTGGCGTTTGATGCCTGGAAAATGTGGCTTATGTTGCATTTTTTTATTTGTTTGACTTATAGCTGGTGTTTAAATATACTGAAAATAGCACAATATTACAAGGAGGTCATTGTATTGTTTAAAAATCTCACCGAGGCCAAGGAATTTTGTAATTTAAAGGGTATTAAAATGATTGACTTCAAAATTACTGACTTGGTAGGTAGATGGCATCACCTCTCGATTCCGGTGTCAAGGCTGAATGATAAGATACTTGAGGAAGGCATAGGATTTGACGGATCCAACTATGGCTTCAAGACTGTTGAAAAAAGTGATATGGTTTTTATTCCGGACTTTAGTACGGCTTTTATTGATCCGTTTTGTGAAATTCCGACTCTCAGCATGATAGGGGATATATATACCCTTGAGGACGGAATAAGACGGTATGAAGCAGATCCCAGATATATAGCGGAAAAGGCCGAAAAATACTTGATTTCTACAGGTATAGCGGATGAGAATATAATCGGACCGGAGTTCGAATTCTATTTATTCGATAAGATAGCTTACGAAAGCAGACCGGAGCATCAGGAGGTAACAATTGATTCTCTGCAGGCTGAATGGAATACAAATGACCACTATGAAAAAAATTTGGGTTATAAAGTAAGACATAAGGGAGGATACCATGCGGCGCTTCCTTATGATATGACCAATGATTTAAGAAGCAAAATGACAATTATGCTTGAAGAGTTTGGAATGCCCATAAAGTATCATCATCATGAGGTTGGAGGGCCGGCGCAGGTTGAACTGGAAGTGGAACCGGGTAAGATGAAGGATATGGCGGATAAGACATATTTACTCAAATATGTGGTGAAAAACCTGGCAATACAAAACGGAAAGAGTGCCACCTTCATGCCTAAACCTATGCTTGGAGAGGCAGGAAGCGGAATGCATGTACATATGTGGCTGTATAAGGATGGAAAACCTTTATTCTATGACAAGGACGGATATTCCGGCCTTAGCCAGATGGCACTGTATTTTATCGGAGGACTTTTGAAGCATTCTCCGGCATTATTGGCCATTACCAGCCCCAGCACTAATTCATATAAAAGGCTGGTTCCCGGCTATGAAGCACCGGTAAGCATATGCTTTGCAACTGCAAACAGAAGCGCTGTCGTAAGAATACCGGGCTACGGCAACAGCCCTGACAGCAGGAGGTTTGAGTTCAGGCCTTCAGATGCCACCTGCAATCCTTATCTTGCTTATTCAGCACTGCTGATGGCCGGCATAGATGGTATAATAAACAAAATTGATCCTGTCAAGGAAGGCTTCGGGCCATACGATGTAAATATATTTGAGCTTGATGATGAGGAGAAGAAGAAGATAAAAGCCCTGCCGAAGAGCCTTGAGGAAGCTATGGAAGCACTAAGGAAAGATCATGAATTCTTGCTTAAGGGCGGGGTGTTTACAAAGCACCTGTTAGAAACATGGATAAAGAGCAAGATAGAGAAGGAACATAAGAAGATAAGCATAATTCCCCATCCGGCAGAATTTGAGCTTTATTACGACCTATAGAGCATAGTTGAGTACATAAAGGCAGGCTTAACAAAATCCTAAGAATTTACGATATAACAATTGCAGGAATTGCAATTCTTATATCATTTTTATGATATAATAAATAGTAATAAATACATAGTAATAATGTTTAGTTACGAGGAGTAGTTGATATGAAATTTAAAAATGGAGGAATTAAAATGATAAAGAATTATGAAATCTCAGAGGCAATGACAATAAAGCTTGACAATCAGCTGCCGGAAATGCCCAAGTTTGCAGAAGGCATCAGAAGGGCACCGGATAGAGGTTTTACATTGACTGCCGATCAGGCAGAGGTTGCATTAAAAAATGCTCTCAGATATATACCTGAGGAGCTTCATGAAAAGCTTGCTCCCGAGTTCATGGATGAACTTATTACAAGGGGAAGGATTTATGGGTATCGATTCAGACCGGAAGGCAGGATTTATGGAAAGCCTATTGACGAATATAAAGGGAACTGTATAGAAGGAAAGGCTTTTCAAGTAATGATAGACAATAATCTGGATTTTGAAGTAGCCTTATATCCCTATGAACTGGTAACCTACGGAGAAACGGGGCAGGTATGCCAGAATTGGATGCAGTACAGGCTGATTAAGAAATACCTTGAAATAATGACCGATCACCAAACCCTTGTAATAGAATCAGGGCACCCCTTGGGATTGTTTCACTCAAAGCCGACAGATCCAAGGGTAATCATTACTAATGCACTAATGGTCGGAATGTTTGACAACCAAAAGGATTGGCATTATGCAATGCAGATGGGAGTTGCAAACTACGGGCAAATGACTGCAGGAGGCTGGATGTACATCGGGCCCCAGGGGATAGTTCATGGAACCTTCAACACAATATTAAACGCAGGAAGACAGAAACTTGGCATAGGGCCCGATGAGGATTTAAGAGGATATCTTTTCGTAACCTCAGGCCTTGGGGGCATGAGCGGCGCTCAGTCAAAGGCAGCGGAAATAGCAAACGGAGTAGGAATAGTTGCAGAGGTTGATCATTCAAGGATAGAAACAAGGCTTAGTCAGGGATGGATATCAAAGGTTTCTTCAGATTTGAAGGAAGTATTTGATATTGCAGAGAACTACTTAAAAAAGAAAGAGCCAATATCAATTGCATATCATGGAAATATAGTGGATCTGCTTGAATATGCAGTTAATAATAATATAGAAATTCATTTGCTATCAGACCAGACCTCATGCCATGCCGCATATGACGGAGGCTACTGCCCTCAGGGGCTTACCTTTGATGAAAGGACAAGGATGCTTAAAGAAGACAGGAAGCAGTTCTGTAAATTGGTAGATAAGAGTCTTAGACATCATTTCGAGCTTATTAAGAAGTTGGTGGATAAAGGGACATATTTCTTCGATTACGGAAATTCCTTCATGAAAGCGGTATATGATGCAGGAGTAAAGGAAATAGCAAAGAACGGAATCGATGAAAAAGACGGATTTATATTTCCGTCCTATGTTGAGGATATCATGGGCCCCGAGCTTTTCGATTACGGTTATGGGCCTTTCAGATGGGTATGCCTCAGCGGTAAGCATGAAGACCTGATAAAGACAGACCACGCAGCAATGGAGTGCATTGACCCTACAAGAAGAGCCCAGGACAGGGATAATTGGGTTTGGATAAGGGATGCCGAAAAGAACAAGCTGGTTGTCGGAACTCAGGCAAGGATCCTTTATCAGGATGCATGGGGAAGAACAAAAATAGCACTTAAATTCAACGAAATGGTTAGAAAGGGTGAGATCGGACCTGTAATGCTGGGACGCGACCACCATGACGTAAGCGGAACCGATTCGCCCTTCAGAGAGACTGCTAATATAAAAGACGGAAGCAATATAATGGCGGATATGGCGGTGCAGTGTTTTGCAGGAAACGCTGCAAGAGGTATGAGCCTGGTTGCACTGCACAACGGCGGCGGAGTCGGCATAGGTAAGGCGATTAACGGAGGCTTTGGGCTTGTGCTTGACGGGAGCGAACGTGTTGATAGTATAATACAGGATGCAATGCTTTGGGATGTTATGGGAGGAGTCGCCAGAAGGGCCTGGGCAAGGAATGAGAATTCCATAACTACAAGTATGGAATACAACAAAACCCAGGCAGGGAAGGATCACATAACACTGCCCTTTATACCGGATGAGCGCTTAATTAAAAGAACTGTGGCAAATGCGCTGTCAATGGTATAATATCAGTTAAGAATTATTTTTAAGTACGAGGAGTGATAATATGAATGAGTCTGTTAAGAAAACAATAGAAGCTTTAGAAAAGCACAATATGAAGTCTATATATTTTGAGAATCCGGATTCGGCAGTAAACTATTTGATGGAGAACATCAATAATGAAGCAACAGTAGGAATCGGAGGTTCTGTCACCGTTAATTCCCTAGGTATACCCCAAAAGCTTATTGAAAGGGGAAACAAGGTATATTTCCATTGGTTGGAAAGCACTCCTGAAGGAATGGATAACGCAAGAGAAAAAGCACAAAAGACAGACGTGTATCTGTCCGGCACAAATGCTCTGACAGAAGACGGAAAACTGGTTAATATTGACGGACTCGGCAATAGAGTAGCCTCAATGATTTTTGGGCCGAAAAAGGTATTTATTTTATGTGGAGTAAATAAGATTACAAAAGATCTGGATGCAGCTATGAGGAGGGTTAAAGATAATGCATATAAAAATGCCAGAAGGTTAAAGCTTGACACTCCTTGTGCGCATACCGGAAAATGCAGTGACTGCAGCAGTCCTCAGAGAATGTGCAGCGTTACTACGATAATTGAAAGAAGACCCTACAAGACCGAATTTGAGGTTATCATTATAGGAAAAGAGCTTGGTTATTAATGCTTATGCCTGAGAAAAGCCATGTTGTATGAATCAACATGGCTTTTCCCGGTTTTTAAAATAAATATTAAAAACAATTAAGTATAGGTTGAATGAATGTGCAACATATTGTAGAATAAATATGGATTCAACAAAAATTTTAATATATACACAATGTGTTGAGGTGAGATGATGATTAAGAATTTCACAGAATTATTGGAGGCCGCAAAAAGCCAGAAAAAGATGAAGATTGTTGTTGCTGCAGCCCATGATGAAGATGTAATCAAGGGGGTAAATCAGGCAAAGGAAATGGGTATAGCAGAGCCGGTGTTGGTAGGTGATAAAGCAAAAATAATTAGTATTATGGATGGATTGAGAATCCCGAACCGCGAATTTGAGATAGTGGATGAACCGGATTTGATCCAGGCGGCAAAGAAATCTGTAAAGCTGGTAAGAGAGGGTAAAGGAGATTTTCTAATGAAGGGAATCCTTCAGACTGCAGACATAATGAGAGCTGTTCTGGACAAAGAGGAAGGGCTCAGGACAGATAATCTGATCAGCCATGTAATGGTATATGAGGTGCCGACCTACAATAAGCTTTTGTATTTGACCGACGGAGGGATGAATGTGGCGCCTGACCTTTCACAGAAGGTTCAGATACTGGAAAATGCGATTAAAGTATGTAAGGCTATGAAAATGGAAAGAATTTTTGCTTCATGTATTGCAGGTGCGGAGACAGTTAATCCCAAAATACCTGCAACTGTTGATGCAAAAGCAATTGAGGATATGAAAGACAAATGGGAAGAGATGAACGTTGTAGTACAGGGGCCTGTTGCCTTAGACCTTGCAATAAGCAGCGAGGCATGTGCTCATAAAGGCTTTAAGGGTGAAGGCGGAGGGAAAGCCGACATATTGCTGGTTCCCTATTATGAAGTAGGGAATGCATTGGGAAAGTCAATGACCTATTTTGCGGGAGCAAAATCCGCAGGAATTATAATGGGTGCAAAGGTGCCCATAGTACTTGTTTCGAGAGCTGATTCCTCAGAGTCAAAGCTATTATCGATAGCTCTTGGAAGCGTAATAGCCAACAATTAGATTATATTATATAAGGGGGTAAAATTTGTGAAGCAACTGATGTCAGGCAACGAAGCAATTGCACGAGGTGCATACGAAGCCGGAGTCAAAGTAGCTGCGGCTTATCCGGGTACACCAAGCACGGAAATATTGGAAAGCATTGTAGAATTCAAGGATGACATTTATTGTGAATGGGCACCCAATGAAAAAGTAGCAACAGAAGTTGCAATTGGTGCATCCATTGCAGGAGTACGAAGCTTATCTGCTATGAAGCATGTTGGACTGAATGTAGCAGCTGACCCGATATTTACTTATTCATACCTGGGAGTTAATGGGGGATATGTTCTTACTACTGCTGATGATCCAAGTATGCACAGCTCTCAGAATGAGCAGGACAACAGGTACTATGCCAAATTTGGAAAGATTCCGATGATTGAACCAAGTGACAGTCAGGAAGCAAAGGATTTTATGGAGGAAGCATTCAAAGTCAGTGAAGAGTTTGATACTCATGTGCTGTACAGGGTGACAACCAGGATATGCCACAGCAAAAGTGTGGTAGAGTTAGGTAAAAGAAAAGAAGTTGAGCCAAAGAAATATGAGAGGAATGCAGCCAAGTTCATAGCAGCTCCTGCCAATGCGAAGATTGCCCGTATAAAGGTTGAAGAAAGAATGAAAGCCCTTGAGGAGTATGCATGCAGTTCACCTCTTAACAAGGTTGAATATAATGAAAACACAAAGACAGGTATAATAACAGCGGGAATATCTTATCAGTACGCAAAGGAAGTATTCGGAGACAATGCTTCATATTTAAAGCTTGGTTTTACATTCCCGCTGCCAATGAAACTGATTAAAGAATTTGCTTCTAAGTTTGAGACTGTATATATTATTGAAGAGCTTGATCCTTTTATGGAAGAGCAGATAAAAGCTGCAGGAGTTAAGTGCATTGGCAAAGAGCGTATTCCTGTAATGTATGAGCTTAATCCCGATATAGTTGCAAAGGCTCTTTTGAATAAGGAGAATGAGACAAAAAAAGTTAATGCCAAAGTAGTAGGAAGGCCTCCGGTGCTCTGCCCCGGCTGTCCTCACAGGGGATTCTTCTACACAATGTCCAAAAAGAAAAACACTGTTGTTACAGGGGATATCGGCTGCTATACATTAGGCGGATCACCACCTCTAAGTGCATTAGACACCTGCATATGCATGGGAGCAGGCTTTAGTGCTGGTATGGGAATGGCTAAGGCATTTGAAGCAACAGGAAGTGACAAGAAGGTATTTGGAGTAGTTGGAGATTCAACCTTCTTCCATTCAGGAATTACAGGAGCTATAGATATAGTTTATAACAAAGGCAGGATGGTTCCTGTGGTACTTGACAACAGGATTACTGGAATGACCGGGCATCAGAATAATCCTGGAACAGGAAAGACTCTGATGGGTGAGGATGCTGTACAGATAGATCCGGTTGATGTATTGAAGGCAGTAGGCTACAAAACAGTCAAGGTAGTTGATCCATGTGATTTGAAGGCTATGGATGAGGTGGTTACAGAAGCTGAAAACAGCAAGGAACCTTATGCAATAGTAGCAAAGAGGCCTTGTGTACTAATTAAAGGCTTACCGCCTTTCAAAACAAAATGCAAGGTAGATAGGGATAAATGCAAGAAATGCAAAATGTGCCTTAAGGTAGGATGCCCTGCCGTATTCTTCAAAGACGGCACTTCATATATTGAGCAGTCAATGTGTGTAGGCTGCGAGGTTTGTATGCAAGTTTGCAAATTCGATGCTATAGTAAAGGTTGGTGAATAATATGAGTGATGTTAAGAACATATTATTGGTTGGCGTCGGTGGACAAGGAACGATACTTGTCAGCAGGATATTGACTGCAGGGCTTATAAAAGCCGGTTATGACGTGAAGATGTCCGAGGTGCACGGCATGGCTCAGAGGGGTGGAAGTGTTACTACACAAGTAAGATATGGCAAAAAGGTTTATTCCCCTATAATTGGCAAAGGTCAGGCTGACATACTGGTTTCCTTTGAAAAGATGGAAGCTGTAAGATGGGCTGAATATCTTAAGCCGGATGGAGTAGTTGTAGTTAATAACTACGAGATACCTTCAATGCCAATTGCGAGCGGCAAGGAAGAATACCCGCAGGGACTTATAGAAGCACTGCAGGATTCATTTAAAACAGTTGTAATTGATGCGGGTAAAATAGCGGAGGAATTGGGAAATATCAAGACTCAGAATATAGTACTTTTCGGTGCTTTGGTAAAAGCTCTCAAAATGGATGAAATAGACTGGGAAGAAATCATCAGGGAAATAATCAAGCCGAAACTGGTGGACATAAACATAAAGGCTTATAACAAAGGGAGAGCTATAGAGCTTTAATAATTTGAACTAAACCTGTACAATAATTTCATTAGTTATTGTACAGGTTTAGTTTATTTATATACCTTTCACCCTCTGAGGATAATCGTGTTCCTTTAGGGCCCTTGTGGATTACTACCAGATTATATTGTGCCAATATATTCA
>JAAYQK010000280.1 GCA_012519325.1 Gracilibacteraceae bacterium
AGCTCTCCAGTGTCGATGGTACTTGGACCGCAGGGTCCCGGAAGAGTAGATCGCCGCCAGGTAACCAAGAACGATAGATGAAATTCTATCGTTCTTTTTAATACACTAGCCTTACATATGAAATATATTTTCGCTGTTACCTATTGGCAGTGAGACATGCGTTTCGCTGTTTTCGACATATTAAGGTAGTTTTTTGCGGAGAATGTATCTGAGGTGGGGCAGCAAAAGAGAATTTATAACTGTAATACCTTTCTGTGGTGCCTGGCACCTTTTCATCTTTAAAATAAAGTTTTTATGTGATAGAATCAAAATATACATTATATATGCTTCATAGAAGAAAGGGTGCAGACAAATGGCTTCGTGGCTTACACACTTGAGGGTGGCGGAAAAAATAAAGCAAAAAATACCGGAAATTGATTTTCCCTATTTTATTGTTGGTAGCATTGCACCGGATTCCGGGATACCGGATGAGGAACAGAGAAACTATACACCTTCAAAGGAGATAACTCATTGCAGATATCAAAAGGATGACTCCATTATAGAAATGGATGATTCTGTTTTTTTTGACAGTTATTTGAGACCGGAAAAAATTATGACAAGATCCGATAGCACAAGATCTTTTCTTTGGGGCTACTATTTTCACCTTATAACTGATAAGCTATGGCTGGAGGAGTACTTCATGCCTTTAAAGGCACAATACGAAAGTGAGCCAGATAATGGCGGCAAAGATTTTGTGGATTTCATACGGGAAGAAATGTTTTCCCTTGACTTTGAGTATCTGAAGGAGGAAGGATGGGAACTAATTAATCAACTAAGGGATTTCAGCGGAAATATTAGTTGCTTTTATGAATTTGATTCTGATTATATATATGAATGTAAAGACCGCATAGTAGATTTTTATAGTGGGGAGCCTTTAAGCTTGAATAGGGAGTACAAGTATCTGACTCTGCAAAAAATAGAAGATTTTGTTGTAAAAGCTTCTGAAAAGTGTATAAGCATATTGATAGTTTAATAAGGATTATAGAAGAAAATAATGAAGTATTAGGATTATATATTATTGACACTAACACTACTGATGTTCAGCACATTGGAAGTAGTTACCGGTACCATGAAAAATCTGATAAATCCGTTGCAGCTGACGTTTTTGAGATTCCTTATCGGAGGAGTAGTATTGCTGCCTTTGGTAATCAAAAAGAAGGAAAAGGTGCAGGTCAAGGATTTATTATTTTTTTTAGCCTTGGGAATACTAAATATATTTATTGGTATGGGAAGCCTGCAGCTTGCCGTAAGTATGGGAAAGGCTTCGACGGCAGCTATATTGATAAGCTCAAATCCAATATTTGTGGTATTATTTTCTACGATTCTACTGAAAGAAAATATATCATATGACAGGATAGCATGCATAGCTCTTGGAATTGTGGGTATTATTCTAATTATTTATAAGGGAAATGTCGGAGGAGATACCGTAATAAGCCTCTCTTATGCAATAATCGCATCTATTACCTTTGGACTTTATACTGTGCCAGGGAAGCTGAAATCTGAAAAGATAAGCAGCACTACTATGATTTGTTGTTCTTCGATTTTCGGCAGCCTGCTGTATGTTCCTGTACTGCTGTTGAAAGGTATTTCTTTGTTTCATATTCCTGAAGGAACTGCTTTTAAGGTGCTTTATTTAGGAGTGTTTGTTTCGGGTTTAGCTTATATAACATATATGGAAGCGCTAAAAATTCTGACGGTGAGCAAAGGTTCCATGGTATTCTTTTTAAAACCTGTAATCGCTTCTATTTTAGCAGTACTGTTCTTGGGCGAAAAACTTAGCTTTAAAACTTTGACAGGGATGTACTCGTACTTGTTGGTGTGTTGATAAATTTCTTTGAAGTGAATTATAAGGCCGAGGAAGTAGGAGATAAAATTGAAAAAGCAGAAACTTCATAACATAAATCAATTATACCGGGGCAGGCTGCAGGAGCATTTCGGAGGAGAAGTACCCCTGGTATTCGGCGATGGAAATACAGATTCAAAAATAGTACTGGTTGGCGAGGCACCCGGCAGAACCGAAGTGGAGCAGGGAAAACCTTTTGTAGGGCAGGCAGGAAAAAATCTGGAGGAGTTTATAAACATACTGGGTATTTCCCGGGAAGATTTATATATTACTAATGTTGTTAAGTTCAGGCCCGTAAGGTACAATCAGGATACAGGCCGGGAATCCAATAGAACGCCTAATAGGGAGGAAATAAGGATATCTGCAGATTTTATAGAGCAGGAGCTGTCAATAATAAAGCCGGAACTTGTTGTAAGCTTAGGTAATATCGCATTGAAATGCATATTGAAGGATGATAAAGTCACGATAGGCAATATGCATGGTTCGCCAATCAATGTAAAATATGCCGGTTCGGAATTTGTGCTGTTTCCTTTATATCACCCTGCAAGCATTATTTATAATAGAGCATTGAAAGACGTATATTTACAGGATATGCACAAGCTCAGAAATTATATGAAAAAAGCAGAACTATATATGTCGTGAAAAGGTCTAGCACTAAATCAATGTATTTTGCAACATATGGACTGCGTAAAATGTTTGGCACGAAATATATAGTATAGGAGTAACTATGAAAACAGTAAGTGTTGTAAGATGTGAGGACTATGAGCTTGAAAATGTAAAAAGAGCCGTATATGAAGCTCTTGATAATATTAGCTCATTAAAATTCAATATTTCTGAAGGTTCCAAAGTTCTTGTAAAGACAAATCTATTGATGAGAAAAAAACCTGAAGATGCGGTAACGACACATCCTGCGGTAGTAGAGGCAATAGTGAGGTATTTGCAGGAGCTCGGCTGCAAAGTAATAATCGGCGACAGTCCCGGAGGACCTTTCACCGAATGGAACCTTAGAATGGTTTACAAAGCTGCAGGTATGTTTGAGGTGGCTGAGAGGACAGGCTGTGAATTGAACTTTGATACATCCGTACTAGAGGTATCCAACCCAGATGCCAAGAGGCTGAAAAGTATGCAAATCATAAAGATAGCCAGGGAGGCTGATTTCGTAGTGTCTGCAGCTAAGTTGAAGACCCATGGCATGATGACATACACCGGTGCAGTGAAGAATCTATTTGGTGTGATACCCGGTCTTGTAAAAGCAGATTACCATTTGAGGCTCAACAGTATTGATAATTTTGCCGACCATCTGGTAGATATTTGCGAAACCGTAAGACCAGTTTTTTCAATAATCGATGGAATTTACGGGATGGAAGGAGACGGGCCTTCTGCCGGCGAAAAAAGGCATGCAGGGCTGATCCTGGCCTCAGAAAGTCCCTATGCCCTTGATGCGGCAGCCTCAAGCATAATAGGGATAGAGCCTATGATAGTACCTACTATCAGGGCGGCTTCGATGAGGAATTTGTTCAGCGGGGATATGAAAGATATTGATATTAAGGGTATACAGCTTGATGAAATAAAAATTGCACCTTTCAAGCTTCCAAAATCACATAATGCCAACTTAATAGGGGGAAGGGTACCGAAGGCTTTTGAAAAAATTGTTTTAAATATTCATAGACCCAAGCCTGTATTTAATCATGATATATGTATATCTTGCGGCGACTGTAAGAGAAGCTGCCCTCCGGGAATTATAGATATGAGCAGCGGCAAGCCTGTGCCGGATTTAAGCAAGTGTATAAGATGCTTCTGCTGTCACGAACTGTGCCCAAAGAATGCCGTTGAGATAAAGAGACATTGGCTTTATGAGAAAGTAATGAAAAAATAATTGGAATGTTGTTTGATGGAAGATTCATATAATGCTGTTATAGTTTTCAAGGGGGCTCAGATTGCTCTCTATGCAAGGCAGAACAGTATATCTAGGTCTATGTTTTCAAAGCCGGGAATTACCATATCAGCATCAGCAAGCTGAGAGCTTATACCTACTCCTATACACTTCATACCTGCCCTTTTTGCGGCTTCAATACCTGCTTTGGCATCCTCGAAAACCACACAATCTACAGGAGACAACCCAAGCTCTTGTGCTGCAAGCAGGAATATTTCCGGGTCGGGTTTTGCCTTAGATACCTTTGTGCCGTCTATAACGATATCGAAATAATCTGTAAGCTTGAGCCTACTTAGTATTGTCGACGCATTTTTACTTGCAGACCCAAGAGCAATTTTAAGACCGGCAGCTTTTGACTTTTCTATAAACTCTTTTACCCCAGGGAGTAACTCATCCTCCTTAATGAAGCTTATATAATCGACATACCACTTATTTTTCTTAGCTGCCAAAGCAAGCTTGGTTTCATTGTCAAAAGACAGCCCTCCGGCCTCAAGGAGAATTTCAAGGGAAGCCATCCTGCTTATACCCTTAAGCCTTTCATTATCTTTCTCCGAGAAGTCAAAGCCCAGTTCATTGGCAAGCCTTTTCCATGCAAGATAGTGATATTTGGCAGTATTGACAATAACCCCATCTAAATCAAATATACAGCCTTTTATCATATTCATACAGCCTCCTGCCAATTATTCATTCTGTTGATTATACTTTATTCTATACTCATTGGGTGTGCAGCCTGCAAATTTTTTGAAAACCCGTGTATAGTAACTTTGGTTGCAAAACTGATAAAACGCAGCTATATCGGATATCTTGGCATTTGTATACCTAATATAGTATTTTGATTCATTAACCCTTGTCTTCATAATATAATCAGGAAGGGCCATCCCTACTTCTCTTTTAAATAATATGGATAAGTAATTGGGGTGAACATATATGGCATCCGATATCTGTTTAAGAGTGAGCTTATTGGTAAGATTTTTATAAATATAGGAAATGGCCTGCTGTATTATATTTGAATATTTGCTTTTCGATAAATCCTGAACAATCTGCACATATTGCTTTGCCGCAGTATACTCGTATTCCATCAGTTCAGGCATGCTGTTTATTTCTTCAATGGCAAGTATTATAGAATCACTAAGAGTGAAGGCGGCCTCAGGAGATACTCCTCCTTCAATAGCGGCTCTGGTAAATAACGTAACTGAGCAAATGAGGGAGTTTTTCACCGATCTCAGGGCGTCCTTTGAAAGTCTGGTCCTTTTAAGAGAGTTTATCTCTCTTAATACTGCAAGAGTATCGTTGAGATTGCCGGATTTTATTTTTGACATCAGTTCCTGCTCCAAGAAAAAGGGCGGATGATGGAAAAGTTTTCCTCTATTCTTGATCATTTCGGTGAAATAATTATCAGAGATGAAAGTATGTTCCCGGGAGGCATCTCCGGTTAAGTCATCAGCTGCCGTACTGCTGAATAGGTATTCCAAAAGCTTTCCGCAGTAGTAACATCTGTTTGTGTTTATAACAAGCAAATTATCAAAATGATTCACAAGCTTACTCTTAACCTTTATTGGTAATTTTTTTAGCCTTATTATATTATTAAGTATGCCATCATGAATTTTTTCGTTTAGAACCGGACCTGCAACTAATTGATAGTTTTCTTTTAAATTTAAAATAATAAAGCACTCGTTATAATCGTTCTTAAAGTAATTGGATTTGATGCTGTCAAAATATCCGGAGGGAAAAAGGCTGGGAATATCTTCAACTTTATAGGAGTTTTCTATTATGCTGTTTATATAACTGATGCTTTCAGGCAGGCAATATATGCTCTTGTTATCCTTAAGCAGGTTTATAGGTACCATAGTAGCTTGATGAAAGGCCCGGAGCTTTTCTTTGATACTCTTAAGGTCACCCATAATTACTCTCCTAATACAGCTTTAATATTAATATTTTAACATAAATGTTAATATATTGGTATAATTAATGACCAGCTTCCTTTAAAATGAAATTAGTAAAATATACGAGGAGGGTAATAAATGAAGAAAAGAGTGTCTTTATTATTGGCTATCGTAATGATTTTTACGGCATTCTGCGGTTTTGGCATATGCGTAAATGCCAATACCAGGACAGTTATCAAATTTGCAGCACAGGATGACTCAACCCCTGCTACTCAGATACTTATTGATGAGTTCAACAAATCCCAGAGCAAATATAAAGTAGAATGGGTTAAGATGACAAATGATTCAGGGCAGATGCATGATCAACTGATGACTTCCTTATCCTCAGGCTCCAGCGAGTATGATGTTATCTCGATGGACGTTGTTTGGGCAGGTGAATTTGCAGCCGCCGGATTTATAAGCCCAATTGATATGAATATGTATAGAGATGGTTTGAACAAGTCTCTGTACAATGCAGGTTCAATGGCAGCCGGAAGTTATATGGGCAAGCAGTATACACTCCCGTACTTCCCGGATCTGGGACTGCTCTATTTCCGTTCAGACATAGTAAGTGCAACTGATGCAGCAAAGCTTGTAACCGGAAATTATACATTTAACGACCTGTACAATATGGCTAAGAAGTATAAAGGAAAGAGAGGAACTACAGACGGTTTCGTTTTCCAGGCAAAGCAGTACGAAGGGCTTACCTGCAATGTAACTGAGTTTACAGGCGGATTCAAGGATATAAAAGGTGGGCTTGAGACAATGAAAGCGTTTGTTACCTCAGATTTTGTTCCAAAGGACATATTGAATTACACTGAAGCAGAAACCCACAATTCATTTATAAACGGGAAGTCTGTATTTGCCAGGAACTGGCCGTACCAGTACGGTATGCTGGCAGATGCACCCGTAAAGACTTACCAGGTAGGAATAGCTCCTCTTCCCAAAGGGTGCACAGTAGGAGGATGGCTGCTTGGGATAAACAAGAACTCAAAAAATGCTGATGGCGCATGGGAATTCATTAAATATACATCAGGCTGGACAGGGCAGATGATCATGTCCAGAAAAGGTGCATACATGCCCGGCTACAACTATCTGCTTACTGACGAAAGAGTTGAAAATCCGCTTCTTTCATATGAAGGCCTTCAGAATGCGATGAAGGCGACAATATCAAGGCCGATTTCAGGCAGTTATTCCAAGGTTTCGGATACAATACAGGTAAATGTGCATAAGTATCTGTCGGGGGGGCAAGACCTGAACACTACAGTAACAAATATAAATAATGCTCTGAAATAGTATTAGGTTGAAAGAACTTAGAGGAATTGGGCTCCAGTTATACTTGAGCCCAATTCTTTTGAAATTCCTTCTTTGGGGGTGGTCACATGAAAAGGATGGGATTTAAAGAATCACTCTTTATACTGCCGGCAATCATTATTATAGCAATCTTCTCACTTTGGCCCATACTGAAGGTAATCAATTACTCTGTTTTTGATTACCAGTTGAACGATCAGCAAAAATCCAAGCTTTCTCTGGATGAAAAGTTTAATGTAGACCTTTTCAACGAAAATGCAGATTATGTGATTATGTTTATTGATATGAACAGATTTAGTTTTCCGGAAGATACTCAGGGAAAAGTGGATGAAGTGATAAATAATGTCTATGAATTTAAGGAAATATTGTCTGGTAAATCAGGTTTTATTGAGCTTAGTGGTGATCTTAAAGGACAAGTCAGAACAAATTACAATAAGCTTATAGAGGATGTGGACTTTTTTATTAATAACTTTGATTTTCCGGACAGGGAAAATCTTAAGCTGGTAATGGAAGATACTAAGAAGTGCTTTGTTCAGTCAAACTTCATAGGGCTTGCCGGATACGGCACTGCACTGAAGGATAAGAGAATGCACGATGCACTTTGGCATACTGTAGTATTTACTATTATATCTGTCGCTCTCGAGCTTATACTTGGCCTTGGCTTGGCAATAATCATGAACAAAGCAATGAAAGGGCAGGGTGTTGTGCGTGCTGTTTCTCTGATACCCTGGGCAATACCGACTACTGTCGCCGCCCTTATGTGGAGCTATTTATATGATGGGAGCAACGGCATAGTGGCCAATATTCTGCAAAAGCTTCATATCATAAGCGATTCAAGAAATCTTCTGCTTTCCGGAGGAGGAGCCATGGCATCTGCAATACTTGCTGACGTATGGAAGACCACACCCTATATGGCGCTGCTCATCCTTGCGGGCTTTCAGACTATACCGGGGGCGGTATATGAAAGTGCTAAGGTTGACGGATCCGGGGTATTCAATACCTTTTTTAAAATAACTCTTCCTCTGCTGAAGCCTTCTATACTTGTAGCCCTTCTTATGAGAACCCTGGATGCTTTCAGAGTATTTGACCTGATTTATGTGCTTACCGGCGGAGGCCCCGGGGGTTCAACCGAGACCATGTCCATCTATGCATACAAGACCATGTTCCAGCAGACCAATTTCGGCTATGGCTCAGTTATAGTCCTGCTTATGGTTGTTTGCGTTGCAATAATTGCGACCTTCTATATAAAGATACTTGGCGCAAATGCCATGGAAAGGGATTAGGGGGTGGTGTAATGGATAAGAAATCAAATAGGTACAAGGCTATGCTGTTTACATTCATATCTTTGTATCTGATCGTTATAATTTTTCCGTTTATCTGGGTTTTTCTGACCTCCTTTAAACCTACACAGGAAATATTCGGTGAAGGTGCTTTTAGGCTAATTTCTGAAAACCCTACTATAGAAAATTATGCCAATGTTTTGCAAAATGGGATACTGCAGTCTATGTGGAATAGTTTTGTGGTTGCCGGAATAACTTCGATTTATGTGGTTATGGTAGCAACTCTGGCTGCATATGCAATTACAAGGTTCAAGTTCAGGGGGAAGAACCTGCTTCTTGGAATTATACTTGCGGTCTCAATGTTTCCACAGATGATAATAGTAGGGCCTATATATAACTTATTCATGAATTTGAACCTCACAAACAGTTATTTTGTTGTACTGCCCTACTCTACCATAACTTTGCCCGTTGCAGTATTTATTCTGGTTACGCATTTCAACAAGATCCCTATTGCATTGGAGGAAGCTGCTACTATTGATGGAGCTACATCCATGCAGATATTGTCAAAAATAGTGTTCAGATTGGCAGCTCCCGGGATATTTACTACTGCGATAATTGTGTTTATTACCGCATGGAATGAATTCCTGCTTACAGTAACATTAAATACAAATAAAGCTTATCATACTGTCCCGGTGGCAATTTCCTTTTTAAGGACGCAGTTTACCATACTATGGGGCGATGTCACTGCGGCTACCGTTATTGTTACTATACCTACATTGATTATTGTATTGCTATTCCAGAAACAGATAGTATCCGGCCTGACCTCCGGAGCAGTCAAGGAATAGAAATTGGTTATACATTCAGAAAGGGGCTTACACCATGAGATTAAAGACAGCAGATATTAAGCCATATTACAGGCTTGATGAATGGGAGATTATAGAAGACAGTTTTGATCCTGAAAGAAGCTTACACAGTAACACTATCTTTTAAATTGGAAATGGATTTATCGGTATGAGAGGAACCTTTGAAGAGGGGCTGGAGTATGATTCAAGACTGGGTGCTGAAGGGACATTTTTAAACGGTGTATATGAAGAGGGGACAATAAGATATGGTGAAATGGCACACGGTTTTCCTGAGAAAAAGCAAACCATGATTAATGTTGCCAATGGCAAGAAAATTATACTGAAGCTGGATAATGAGATATTTAGCATGCAGGCAGGGAATATACTTGATTACAAACGTTCCATAAACATGAGGGAAGGGGTATTGAAGCGCAGCCTCATATGGCAGTCACCCATGGGTAAGCAGATCAGGCTGGAAACCGAGAGATTGGTATGCTTCCAAAGAAGGAATCTGGCAGCCGTCAGCTATAAAGTAACTCCTCTCGATTTTGACGGTACGATAATAGTTTTATCGGAGATTGACGGAGATACTAAATACGCCCTTGGTGAAAAGGATCCGAGGATAGGTTCGGGCCTTGAGGGAGGTTCCTTTTTTACTATTGATGCAGTGGTGGATTCTGAGACAGCTGCCCTTTTCCAGAGGACAAAAAGGACAGGGATAACCGTTGCATGTGTTGTAAAGGGTACAATAAAAACCGAATGTTCATATACATCCGACAAATACATATGCCGGGACAGGGTTGGATTTGAATACAAAGTGACGGGCCAAAAAGGAAAGGCTATTGAATATACCAAGTTCATAGTATATGAAGCATCCGAAGAAAGCTGTAGCAGTTTGATGAGTTATACTCTTAAGGTGCTGGAAGGTGCAATGGAGCGGGGATATGACGGATTGGCAAGGGAGCAGTATGAATTTTTGTCGGATTACTGGTATAGGTCTGATATTGAAATTAAAGGTGATATTGCCTTGCAGCAAGCAATAAGGTTCAACCTTTTCCACCTTCTTCAATCAGTGGGCAGAGACGGAAAGACAAATATATGTGCCAAGGGCCTTACGGGAGAAGGCTATGAAGGGCACTATTTCTGGGATACTGAAATGTATATAATACCCGCCTTTTTGTATAGCAGCCCTGGTATCAGCAGAAAACTGCTTGAATACAGGTACGGCACCCTGGATAAGGCAAGAGAAAGGGCAAGGGAAATGTCTCATAAGAAGGGAGCTCTCTTCCCATGGAGGACAATAAACGGGGAGGAATGCTCCGGATATTTTCCTGCAGGAACTGCACAGTACCATATTAATGCAGCAATTGCCCATGCAATAAAGAAGTACATGGAAGCAACGCAGGATGAAGAATTCCTGCTTAGCTGCGGAGCGGAAATGCTCTTTGAAACAGCCAGACTGTGGGCAGATCTGGGTTATTTTAATGCGTGCAAGGACGGACGGTTTTGTATAAACTGCGTTACAGGGCCTGATGAATATACTGCAATTGTCAATAACAATTTTTACACAAATATTATGGCAAAGGATAACCTTGAAATTGCTTATAATACAGCTGTATGGATGAAGGAATGCCACAGACCGGAGTATGACAGGCTTGCTGCGAAGATAGGGCTTGAACCGGAAGAAACAGAGCTTTGGAAGCGAGCAGCCGACAATATGTATCTTCCCTATAGTGAAAAGCTTGGAATACACATGCAGGACGATACTTTTCTGGATAAAAAGGTGTGGGATTTTAAAAATGTTCCAAAAGAAAATTATCCTTTGCTTCTGCATTATCACCCTCTGGTAATATACAGGCATCAGGTGTGCAAACAGGCAGATGTTGTACTGGCGCTTTTCCTGCTTGGGCATAAGTTCAGTCAGGAGCAGAAAAGGAGGGACTATGAATATTATGAAAAGGTCACTACTCATGATTCTTCCCTGTCAGCAAGCATATTCAGCATAGTGGCCAATGACATAGGCTATCATGAAGAGGCCTATGACTATTTCATAAAAACAGCAAGAATGGATTTGGATGATTACCAGGGTAATACCCATCATGGAGTCCATACGGCCAATATGGCAGGCAGCTGGATGTGCATAGTTAACGGGTTTGCCGGAATGAGGGTGTATGATGATATATTGAGCTTTAAACCGTATATTCATCCCGACTGGGAGTCGTACAGCTTCAGGATTGCCTACAGGGGAAGACTGATACAATTAACAATAAGTAGCAGTGAGACCTCTTATGAGCTGCTTGAGGGTAATGAACTGGAGATTACACACAGGGATAAAAAATATAGACTAAAAGATAGACTAACACTGGAATAGGCTATACTAAATAAATAGCCTATTTTTTATAGAATCGGAAATATACTATCCTATGCTATAAAAAACTTTGATTTTGCTGTCCGTTTCAAAATTTCCTCGTATAACTGGAAAAGGCACATGAGCTTCAAATGCGGCTGAAGCCGCCCTTGTTCTGCTCAAAAAACAGTTATTCTTTTATTGAAAAAACTATATATGTCGTGAAAATGATTTATCATTGCATGATTGCAAAAACCCTCATTGAAATCTTGTTATAAAATGTTTGGCATAAAACATATGGTATATTATAATTACCATAATAATATACATAGTAAGAGAGGTATAACTATGCTTACGATGGATGAGCTGTCGAAGGCGGTTGCGGGTTGTACAAGATGCAGCCTGCACCTAAGTAGGACAAATACTGTGCTGGGTGAAGGGAATCCGGAATCAAAGGTCATGTTTGTAGGGGAAGCTCCCGGAGCGGATGAGGATAGGTTGGGCAGGCCCTTTGTAGGAAAGGCAGGCCAGCTTTTGGACAAAGCGCTGAATGCTTTAAATTTCTACAGAGATAAGAATTTCTATATATGTAATATCTGCAAGTGCAGGCCGGAAAACAACCGAATTCCTTCAGACGATGAAGCAGAGGCATGTCTTCCCTATCTTCGCAGGCAGGTTGTAATAGTGAAGCCTCAAATAATAGTGTGTCTGGGTGCTACTTCTGCGAAATATATTATTGATAAACAAGCAAGAATTACAGCAATTAGAGGAAAATGGATTGAAAGGAAAGGATACCATATCATAGCAACCTTCCATCCGGCGGCTTTACTTAGAGATGAAAGCAAAAAAAGACTATTTTGGGAAGACCTGAAAAAAGTAAAGGAGAAGTATGATGAAATAATATCTGCTGATTTATAAATGGATATATAAATAGGAAAATATGAAATAATAAGATTGAAAGCAAGCTTCACTGAATGGACAAATCAATGTATGTTATATGATAAGTGTATGGAGTGAATTACCAGTTGACGTTTATCATATAACTTGATAAAATAAGGTTCCTGCTTCTGAAACGATGATACGGATGAAGCAGATTAAACCACAAAAATCCTGATTGACAACAAGTTTGGGATGTGGTAACATAATAAACGTCGCTGAAACAAAAGGCGGCAGTATATGAGAAGAATCGCAAGGTTTTCCATATTAGATACGAGGATTGCAAAGCATATGACAATCCGAAAAAGGATTGTCAGAACCGAGCAGAACGAGGAAAGCGAGGCCGAATAAGCGGAGCGTATTAAGAATACGTGAGCATTATGAGGCCGAAGAATGACGACGAAATGCGAAGGTTATCACAATCCGGATTGATCCTTGAAAACTAAACAGTGTAGAATGAATGAAACCAAGAATTCTTTTGAGTTAGGTCAGATGAAAAGTTAAGAAGCTGAGCATAAATAGAAGCTTGGCAGAAAATATTTAACTTAAGAGTTTGATCCTGGCTCAGGACGAACGCTGGCGGCGTGCCTAACACATGCAAGTCGAGCGGAGATTTCTTTGGCACTGAGTACTCTAGTAAAGACGCAAAGGAAGCGTCATGAAGAAACAACCTTGATGTTAAGAACACTGATAAAAGTTACTTCATCACGCGTTTTAAAAGTGCCAAGACAAAGAGGTAATCGGGAATAGAGTATTGAGTGCCAAAGAAATCTTAGCGGCGGACGGGTGAGTAACACGTGGGCAACCTGCCTTAGAGTGGGGGATAACACCGGGAAATCGGTGCTAATACCGCATGAAATACACAAACCGCATGGTATGAGTATGAAAG
>JAAYQK010000281.1 GCA_012519325.1 Gracilibacteraceae bacterium
GAAAACGGCGGCACCAGCAGCATGACCATCTCCTTTGAAGGCACCGGCCAGCTGCCGCAGACGCTGGAAATCCAGCTGCGCGTAGACCATGAGGACGGCGTAACGCTTGACCCCGCGCTGGCGCAGCCCGCGTTTGCGATATTAGAGCAGGTGCAGTAACTGTTAGACGATCCCTGCGGCCGCTGCTAAAGCGGCCTTTTCTATTCCTTCTGGTTCTTGATACCCGTAAATTATTCAATGTATTTTCTTAAAGGATAATTGTTCTGATGTTATGTCACTTTGCAATTATTCCCGGATATATCTTGCTATCCTTTCCTGGTTCCGTCCCTCTATATCCACATAGTATCCGCAACACTAGAAATGTCTATTCCTATACTTGTACTTTAAGTTTGCATGGAGATCGAAGGTTATTGGGAAGTTTTTGCTTTTTAGGTATCCCATGAATTGCGACACACTCAAGCTTGGTGAAATGTTCACAGGCATATGGTCGGGACAAATTTCTGCTTCGTGTATCTCAATTCCTTTCATCTAATTGTCTAAATATCTTACCGATGTTAGCGTATATCTTCCCTTACACGATTTGCCATTGGTACTTGGGAACAAATACAATGCGGTATTTGCAGTTCTACCCTTACCATATTCTCGGATTGCTTTCTTGACACCCGGGAGTTTTTATGAAAATATGATATTAGAGAATAGGTTAAATCTTGTAGAAAGGCAGTATAGTCAATGACAAAACAAACAGTTAATAATAGTAATAAACAAGAAGAACAGAAAAACGGACAAGAATGGGCACCAAAAGATACTCAAGAATTGTTGACCCTAATGAGTATCTATTTGGATGAGTGGAAGCACAGAGATTCTATACTATGGAAGCAGACATTTACCTTTTTTTGGGCAACATTAATTGTTATGCTTTTACCATTTGCTGCAAAGTATTTACAAATCAATATACCTGATAAACTGCCTCAGTTTTTGTTTCCATTGATCGGCATTATTATGTCTTTTTTGTTTATTATTATCTCGCAAGCATACGCTATACGTCTTACCGCTGTCGGCAAAGGCTATTATAACTTGATAGACAAGCTTCCAGAGGAGTTCCGACGCAATACAGTAGAAGTAGAATATCTGCAAGGAAAAATAAAGCCCAAAGAGAAGGAAAAATCAAAGCCTAAAAAGCCGGGGGAAACAGAGCCTAAAAAGCGCCATAAGGTTTATGCCAAAATATTGAACTCTTATCTAGCAAAAGGAATCAGTTGGATAATGTTTGTTTTATTATTTATCACAGGACTTATTTTACTTCATTTGACGTTAGCCGGATAATTTAGTTGGTTTGCTTTTTATATTTGATTATTTATTGAAAACAAAAGTCTCAGTCTGTGATTGGGCAGCCTTTTTGTCTTTTGCTGCCTCTATGATAGTATAAGAGCCCCTCCCGCATGATATACTGCACAAAATTCATCAGCAAAGGAGCGTCCTGCCATGCCGCAACTCAGCCATCGGGTGTCCCTGTTTACCGATTCGGTCATCCGCCGCATGACGCGCATCTGCATGCGATATGA
>JAAYQK010000282.1 GCA_012519325.1 Gracilibacteraceae bacterium
CTAATAGAACAAAACATGTACATTACGGGAGGTTAATAAACCATGAACCTTGGAATTGACGGAAGAGTTATAACCTGGCATATCGGCTCCGGCCTGGCAACCTACACCAATAACCTGCTGGAAAACTTGAATATGCTTAAGCAGTTGAAAAACATATTGTTGTTTTACCCCTATAAGTACGGAACAGACTATTTTGAAATCAACAATATACCTAAAAGCCTTCTTATTGGAGAAAGGCGCCTTGATTTTTGGAAAAATGTATATGAGCTTAATTGGGATGTAGATTACCCCATTGATATCTTTCATAATACCGTCAACGGCATAGGGCTTCCTCGAAGCTTTAAGGGTGCGAAGGTAATAACGCTGCATGACCTTATCCCATATATTATGCCGGAAACAGTAGACAGGCCGCACCTTGACTATACCTTGAAGCATACCCCTTATATTCTGGAGGATGTATCACACATAATAACCGTATCCCATTACTCCAAATCGGATATTCAAAGATACTTCGGCATTGATGATGATAAAATTACGGTAACCCATTTGGCAGCAGACCCTATCTTTATGCCTCTGGATAGGGACAATGCAAAAAAGATAATTTTTAACAAGTACGGTGTAGATAAGAAGTATATTCTTTATCTGGGAGGCTTCAGCCAAAGGAAGAATATTGTTAGATTGATAAGAGCCTTTAAAAAAGTAATTACTGAAAAGGAGGAGGCCATAAACCTTCTCATACTTGGAGAGCATTCCAGATCCTTTAAAGCTCTTTGGAGACTTACGGAGGAAATGGAACTCTGCGACTATGTGAAATTCCTGAATTTTGTCCCCACCGCCGACTTACCATACTTTTACAATGGGGCTGAATTATTTGTTTATCCTTCACTGTACGAAGGCTTTGGCCTGCCTCCCCTGGAAGCAATGCAGTGCGGCATACCCGTCATAACCTCCAATGTATCTTCCATACCTGAAATTGTAGGGAACGCATGCCTTCTCATAGACCCTTATTCAGTAGATGATATATCCGACTCAATGCTCACACTGCTTACAGACGGGGATGAGTGGCACAAATACAGTCTTATGGGCATCGAGAAGGCTAAGGAATATTCCTGGCTGGAAACTGCCGTCAAAACTCTTCAAGTATATAAGAAATGCGTACAAAACCCCTGAGATTAAAGGCACGGTTTAATAGGGAAACTAATTGAACCATACCCTAAACCGATACGGAAAGATGGAAACCATATAGTTTTATGGTTTCCATTCTTTTATGGACTTTAGTCTGTTGAGGTGCGAAAGCGGCGAAACAATAAACCACCTACTATGCGGGTGTGTGACAAAAAGTAATATTAAATCAATACAAAGAAGCATACGAGATATTCTACGCCAGCTAGTATTTTCCTTCTAAGATCTGACATCAAAAATAAAATACAATTCATAAGCAGTATTCGACTTTGTTACGGCTGCTACTATATTATATGTCGATTTTGTACCAAATATTGCGTACTTATTGTGTATTTTATAGTGCTTACGCTCATTAAAAATCACATCCTTAAATAAGCAAACAAATTTATTAACTGCTTAATATCGGTGCAATTCCTTGTACAACATAACTTTACGCCCTAAATTCGTAATAAAACTCAAACATCGAATATATTTAAAATAAGTAAAAATATGGGGGGTAACAACTATGGCAATTACTTTTAATACGCCACCAGTAGCTTCGAGCCATATTGCTGGTGTTACTGATACGATAGATAGAGCAGTAACATACTCACCAGCAACTAGTCCGAAATGGATATACTGTAACTATCCTGAACAACTACCTGCTCAGGCTCTAGGTGATAAAAGCATAGGAAACCGTTATTTGAATAGGGTATATGTATATGCTGGTACTACAGCGGAAGTTTTTGCCTCATACAGAAATATGTCTGGTTATTCAGTTTATTTTGGCGTACAGCTATACAACCCAAAATCTACTGCAGTAAATGTTACTGTTAGCAAACGAGGTTTTCATTATAACCCAGGTCCACAGGGACAAGGTTGGAGCTGGGTGGTAGGTCAGACTCCTGCAGATTTTATAAATTATACTGGAACTACTTCTATACCAATTCCAGGTTACGGATCAAAATGGGCCTTATCACAGCAAGGGCCAGTAGGTAACCTTAATCTTTTCAATTGCTATGTAAGGTTTTCGACGGATGGTGATGTATGGTGCTTTCCATACGTATACAATTCACTTACAAATCTTGATGGCTCTGCTACTTTATATTCAGGTACTCCTGCCGCTCAGAAGAGAGGTTTAGGCTCTACATGTATTATTAATGCCAGTGTAACATACAATGTAAGTGACCTGCCGATATGTTTTGCCGGTAACAGTTGCCAATATAATAGCGCTTCAGATATGATTGAATTAGATGATCAGGGTACAATTTGGGATTGTTCTAATACAACTTTAGGCAACTGGGGTGCACATTATTTATACAATGTTACAATAGTTAACAATACAGCCTCCTCAAAAACCATCAATGCTCACGTCGGAGGAAGACCTGGAAATCCTAATCTTACACCAGTCATAAAATATAGCACATATCCAGCAAATTGGATTAATTTGGTGTCCGGTCAGCGTTGGAATTGGCTTACAGATACCGCATTGGCTGCAGGAGCGTCGAGGACATATAGTTATGAATATATTCAGGCTGCTAACAGTAATTCTCCTTCTCTTCACGCCTGGACAGCATCATAGAAAATAAAAAATATTTAATATTAAGTTTATTTCTTTACTTTCCGCTACCTTCTTTAAATGAAGTTAGTGGAATTTTTATTGTATTATCCACTATGCAATAAACACTAAATTGTAAATTTCTGAACAGCTTATTAAAATCCAAGTATTAAATTTACATTTATGGTAACTTTCTCACATAGATATTTTATGTAATCTAGATTATAATCAAAATAAAGCAAATCCAATAATTTGAATGCCACAGAATTTTTGTAAAAAATGGAGGATTTTAAATGAAGAAGAGAATTGTTGCATCAGGTATTCTATTAACCATTGTGCTATCAGTTTTTATTGTATCAGCAGATATTAAAAAAATCGGCGATGTTATTGGGAAAGTACTTTACACCGATATTAAAACCTATATAGATGGTTATGAAATTGAATCATACAATATTGGGGGCAGGACTGTAATACCAGTTGAGTCACTTAAAGCGTATGGGTATAATGTAAAATGGAATGATAAAGAGAGGCGACTAGATGTTATATCTCCAGCAACAAGTACCATTTCTGGAAAAGTAGGGTTACCAGAAGGAACAGTAGCGCCAAAGGGTGGTATTAATATTCAAATTGACGCACTTGTAAACTCAAATGATCCTAATATACCGCCAATAGATGGTATGAATCTTTGGGGAATAAAGTCCACTCGTGTCATTATTCCCGAAGGAAAGGGTAGCATAGAATATTCAATACCGGTTCTTTTAGAGTATAAAGATGCCAAGTTTGCAGAAAATATGCAATTCACACCTAAATATGTGCTTAGGGTCCATTATAACTGGTTAATAGGTAGTTACAAAGCAGAGAGGGGCTTTTATGGCGACAAAACATTAGATTTAAGCACCGGACTAAAAACTAACATAGACTATACCATAGATATCAGCACAAAGTAGTGGCCTTACGCTATTCAGTCAACAACTACCTTATAAATAAAATCTGATACAACTGATCTTTTAAAAGCAGGTGATTTTCACACTGCTTTTTTGTTTTACTATTCCAACCCCTAGTTATATTTTCGATTTCATAAATAAAACATCTTTTAATCTTTGATTTCAAATAATTCGAAAATAATATTTCATAGATACAGATACTTAAAGTTCTTGTATAATCTTCAAGATATATCGTTAGTAAAGCTGTAAATAATATTAATAACAGATCATTGATTTAATAAAGCTGCTATGTAAGTAATAAATGGAGGAGATAATGAAAAGAAAAATAATTGCAATTACGGTTTTGATATTGTACACGCTTGTAATTGGATTAGATTGCTCTGTCTACGCCGATGATAATGAAAAAGTCGTTGTGCTTGTTTACCATCACTTACTAAAAGATAGTGAAAATAAAAATAAAATCAATGCTGCTATTGTTTCAGTCGAAAACTTTGAAAAGCAGATGAAATACCTTCACAATAATGGCTATAAAACAATAACCATACAAGCATTAAATAATTATCTAAAGTATGGAAAGTCTTTGCCAAAGAAAAGTGTCCTCATCACTTTTGATGATGGCTATAAGAGCAACTATGTTTATGCGTATCCAATATTAAAAAAGTACAATTTCAAAGCATCAATATTTATGATAACTGGCTCAATACCAGATATACCACAACCTTTTAACCCAAACAGGTTATCCTTTATGAGTAAAGGAGAAATAGTAAAAAGCAAAGATGTATTTGAGTTCGCTTGCCACACACATAGCCTTCATAAGCTTGAAAAGAATAGAAAAAGCGCATTGCTAAATTTAGAAAAGAAAACCATTGCAAAGGATCTGAGAATGAGTAAGCAGTTAATATATACAAAATTCTTTGCGTACCCACATGGGCAATATAACAAACATATTAAGAATATTCTTAAAGAAGAAGGTTTCGAGCTGGCCTTCACAGTAAAAAAAGGCTCAGTGAGCAAGCAAAGTAACCGATTTGAGCTAAATAGAGTGCCTATATTTTATAATACTTCT
Organism: Gracilibacteraceae bacterium; assembly: GCA_012519325.1. GTDB lineage: Bacteria > Bacillota > Clostridia > Lutisporales > Lutisporaceae > BRH-c25. The sequence goes on from JAAYQK010000282.1 coordinate 4,730, forward strand.
ATTTATGAATTCAAAAAAATTCTTAATGGATACAAGGAATGAAGAAAGCTATGCACCATAGTAACGATTAAAAAACTAAAGATAAAGAATATTTTTGATATGGTTGAAATGGTTTAGTTAATGGGACTTTGGAGCTGAGTTTTTAGAGGCAAAAGATATTGAAAAGAAATGATATTAATTTCTTGATACAACGTGTCCGATAATGCCCACACTACAGGAATAATAACCCAAATATGCAATATCCTTAAGCGCATATAGCCCTAACAGGCCGAATGCGCTCTTACTTTCTGCTGTTCATCTCCACATTGGTTAGAAGCTGTCAGCGTAATATTATATTTTCACAATCTGCATCAGATCATCGCCAGTTATCAGTTTTCTCTGGTAATCGGCTTTTGCTTTGGACGCAGCCTTTGACCATGTGCGGAATTCATCCCGTGTCATATCCTTGCCGGAGAAATCAGCATTCGTCTTGCCGTCAGCACGGTAAAAGCGGGAGTAGATTTTATTGTACTCGGTCTCAAATTTACGCAAGTATTCATCCGACTCCAAGCTCTGTTCATAACGGAGCAGCGGACCAATTTCCTGACAGGTCTTACCGCCTTCATATTCCCTGTCACAGTACTCGCGCTTGCGCTTATCAATCAGCACGAAATATCTTCCGCATAGGCGACATCGCTTGACCTGAATCACTTGCTTGAGCATTTCCACGAATTCCAGAAACAGCATTTCACCCAGCGACTGTACATGGTAGTAAGGCAAAAGGCTCACCTTGGATTTGTCTGTGTTTATGGATGCCAACAGTTCTTTTGTATCAGTGATTCCCGCATCATTAATCTCCTGTGTCCTTTTGTAATCCAGAAAGCCTTTTTTAGCTGGCATAATCGCAAAGCCCGTAGGGATGGTAAACCCGTTCAAGTCCGGATATTTGAAATAGAACGCACTTACCCGCTCCGCTGTTGGTCTGCCGGTGTAATTGTCTTTGTCAAGGCAAAGGCCCAGCGCAAAAGAGAAGATATCGTACAGTGCTACGATAGAATCGAGATACAGAACGCATTCCCGAAGCTGCTCCAGCAACTGTCTGTCTAACTCTTCGCTTCCATGCACGGCTGCCATCACCATCTCTTTTTCATCCTTCATCACGATTGGCCCCGTCAAGATATTGTTCAGTGCACCGGTCACAAAAAAATGTGCGTACTCGTGTTTGTCTTTGAAAACATCCGCAACGCCAAAAACAGCTTTCCGCATATCGTCATAGCTTTGGATTGTCAGAGGCATTCCAAGCAGTTCCTTTATTTTCAGCACAAAAGGATTAATATCCAGCTCACAGAAGCTGACCAGACCTTCCCCGATTTGTGTGCCGCGCTTAAAGCCGTGATGCTTCTCATCTGAGTATGAGATAACGTCAATATACCTATCGCTGTCTATGAAAACCTTGCAATAAGGGTACATGTCTGGCCTCCTTTGCAAATAATCGAATTTAGCAAAAATAAATTATTTATATTCTCTGTATCATTCTATCACGGCCCCTGTGAAAATAAAAGCAGGAGAAACAGAAAGGCTCCTTGACAATCGAATAGCCGCAGCCGGAGTGGATACTCTCAGGGAAGCATGCCAGGACCTTACAAAACAAGCGAGCGTGCCAATGGGATGAAAACGCTGTGTTGGTCACGCAAGACCGCAGGGCAGGAACTTGACCGGGAGTGCGGTGCAGAATCTGAAATCAAATATCCTTCGGGACGGAGGTGAAATATGCAGAAAAAGAAAAACAAGCTCATCCGCATGAGCGATATCGAAACGGAGCAGGTGCAGTGGCTGTGGTATCCGTTTATTCCCTACGGCAAAATCACAATCATCCAGGGCGATCCAGGCGAAGGCAAGACTTCTTTTGTTTTGGCGATGATTGCTCTGCTGACAACGGGCAAACCGCTGCCGGAGGATAAAACGGTGGCGGAACCTATCAGAGTAATCTACCAGTCTGCGGAGGACGGTCTGGCGGATACGATTAAGCCAAGGCTGGAGGCATCCGGTGCCGACTGTTCCCGCATACTGGTCATTGACGAATCAGTTAAGGAACTGACGCTGTGCGATGAACGGCTGGAACAGGCTGTACAGGAAACCGGTGCAAAACTGATTGTGCTTGATCCGCTGCAGGCTTATCTCGGAGGTAACGTGGACATGCACCGGGCCAATGAAGTGCGTCCTGTGTTTAAGCGTCTCTGTGCTATAGCTGACCGGACCGGCTGCGCTATCATACTCATCGGTCACATGAACAAGGCTCAAGGATTGAAATCATCCTATCGCGGACTTGGTTCCATCGACTTTCATGCGGCGGCAAGAAGTGTGCTTCTGGTCGGCCGACTGAAAAGCGAACCGTCTGTCCGTGTCGTTGCTCATGATAAAAGCAACCTGGCGCCGGAGGGTAAGTCCATTGCCTTCTCACTTGATGCAGAAAACGGCTTTCAGTGGATAGGCTATTGTGATGTATCCGTAGACGATATTCTCTCCGGAACAGGTTCGGTACAAACAAAGACAGTGCAGATGGAGAATGAACTCAGGCGGATGCTCATTGAACCTGTTTTAGCGGAGGATGTGTTTCGGCGGGCGGCAGAGCTTGATATCTCTGAGCGAACGGTGAAGATTGCTAAAAAGAATCTGGATATCCAATCGGACAGAATCGGTGAGCACTGGTATTGGCGTCTTCCTGAGTCAAGGGTGTAAGGGTGCAATGTCTTACATACTTTGCATCCTTGCACCCTTTCCGAAATGTAAGCCATGTTGGCTCACTTTCCTGCCGCTGTTATTATAATGAATCCAGAAATGCACCAACATGGCTCATTTTTCCCTATGATACAAAATCCCTATTAAAGTGCGAACCAGTTATGAGAATGTCAATAATCCAAATTTGGTACGGCACCGTAAAGCTTGGTACCACTCCCTTCCGATAGCCCGCAAAGGACATAATGCCCCGGCTGTGGATAGCGGTAAAAAGCAAAGCAACGGACGCACACACTCCCGCCTGTGTGCCCCTGTGTCGCGTTTTTTGAGGCAGGGTGGCATCATAATACCTGCTTGGGTAGTATAAGGCCTGTCCGGGGCTTTGTGAAATAGCTTAGTAAAGGCAAAGTTAACCCTGGAACTGAGCCTCATAACATACCGCTTTTTTGAGGGTGAACCATACGGTCGAAAGTATATGCAGGTTAAAGCGCGGTGCTGCAAGCCGCACCGACGCATACCACAACGCCCCGCAATGCGGGCCGTGACAAAGATTTCCGGGATATGGCAAAAGGTGCACCTGTAAATGGGGGCGGCGACGTGTGAAGCGTCCCTTCACTGCCAAAGTGCCAATGTTCAGGTCTTATTACGGAAGTCCCATACGGAATTTTAGAAGAAATGGAGGTCATTACATGAAACAGGACAAAAAAGAAAAGGTCGGGATCTGGATGTATCCCTGCATGATAAAACAGATTGACGCAGCCTATCCGCTGCATGAAATCTCAAGCCGGAGCGAATTTGTGTGCATGGCGGTTGAGTTCTATCTCGGCTTTCTACAGTCAGAATCAAGTCAGGAATACGTCAATAAGACGACGTTTTTATTCTTCGAAAATCAATTTGCCAAGCTGGAAGCACGGATATGCCGTCAGCTATTTAGGATGTGTGTGGAGCAGTCGATGATAGCAAATGTCTCTGCAAGTCAGATAAAAGGCATGACCGATGAGCTGATGGCCGCACTCAGAAAAAAGTGTGTTAAGGATGTTAAAAATACCATCGGTAACATCCGGTATGACAAAATCTATAGCTTTCAGAACCAGGAATTTGAGGATACGGAGGATGATGATGAAGCAGACGACTGAGAAAATCACGGTTTCATTACCTGCTGATACGCTGCGAATGGCAGATGAAAAGTACAAAGTTTTGGGATTTGAAAATCGCTCGGATTTCATCAATACAGCTATACGGGAGTACATCAGCCGGGATATTCTGCGTCAGTTTTCCGGCGAGCTGGCAGAAATCTATGGCAAAATCGAGCGCAGTGAAATCAGGAATCTGGAAGAACACCTCTCAAAGCTGTCATATAAAATTGCGGTTGAGATAGCCCAAATGAATCTGTTTCTAACGTCAATTATGGAAGTTCCATACCTTGATACGCATAAGCTTCGGGGCAAAGCTGTTCAGATGGTCAACAACAGTAGAGGCTATGTTCCCCTGACGGAAGCAGTCAAAAGTAGAATGGAGATTCGATATATGGATGACACGGATGAATCATAAAAGATTATATTCAGTAAATCAACAGGAGGGCTGAAACCATGAAACCACAACAGGAATGTATCACCGCTTATGTCTTTTCTGGGTATATTTATCTGCTCCCGGATGGGCATCCAAGCAAATCAAAAATCGAAAAGCTGTTTAAAGAGAAGGGCATACGGAAGCATCGACTATGGCGCAGGAACATCAAAAAGGTTACCCGCCATTACATCGAAACCGGTGTCTTGGGCGGATATGAAACGGTAGGGATCAAGGATAAAATGCTCGATGGCAAGCCAATTCCGATGTTCGAGGACACGGAATTGAAGGAGCAGCCCGACAGCATCTGCCTTGAACGGCACATGGAGATAGCCGGAAAAAGGTTTGTTGTAAGCTCGGTGTTCCCCAAAACCGCTGCATTATTACCTACAGATAAGCTCCTCTCCTTAATCGATAAAGAACAGGAAAACGAACGAAATTCTTTTCAATAATTCAGTAGACTTCCGGCAAACTCTTCGGTATGCTTGGGATTGCGGAGCAATCCGCAACCCCAGCATTCCGTATCGGTTTGCCAAACGAAAGGGAGGCTTTTATGAAACAGGCAAACCCAAAATATACAATACTTTACGGCAGACTTAGCCAGGAGGACGAGCGAGACGGCGAGTCCAACAGCATTCAGAATCAAAGACTGATGCTGGAGAAATACGCCGCCGACAACGGCTTTGAAAGCACTATCTTCCTTTCTGACGATGGTTATAGCGGCACAAACTTCGACCGTCCAGGCTGGAACGAGGTGATGAGGCTGGTCGAAAGCGGCGAAGTGGCAACCGTCATCGTCAAGGATATGTCCCGGCTAGGAAGAAACTACTTACTGGTTGGGCATTACACCGAGATGGTGTTCCCCAGCAACGGCATCCGCTTCATCGCAATAAATGACAATGTGGACAGCCTCTACGGAGATAATGACTTCACTCCGTTCAAGAATTTGTTTAACGATTTCTACGCCAAGGATACCAGCAAAAAAATCCGTGCGGCCAAGAAAGCGCAGGCGGAACGCGGCGAACGAGTTGCAACCAGAGCCCCCTACGGGTACAAGAAAGATGAAAGCAATCCAAAGAAAAAGATTGTTCCCGATGATGATGTTGCCCCGATAGTACAAAGGATTTTCAACCTCTGTGTTGGCGGGAAAGGTCCCAGTCAGATTGCGAGGCAGCTAAAAAACGAGCAGGTTATGACGCCCGGAAACTACTATTACAATAAGACAGGTGTTCTTTTAACAGGCGTGGACACTACAAGGCCTTATGACTGGAGCGACACCACAATAGCCAGTATTCTGGAGGACGAAGTCTATCTTGGGCATACCATAAGCCTGCAATCCACCACGATATCCTATAAGAACAAGAAGCGGATTGAGCGTCCTAAAGCTGAGCAGTTACGCTTCGAAAACACCCACGAGCCACTGATAACTCAAGAAATATGGTCTATCGTGCAGGACATCCGCAAGCGAAAAAGGCGCAGGGCGAATATGGCTGAGCAAAATATGTTCTCCGGTCTGGTCTATTGCCTTGACTGTAAACAAACGCTGGTTCTCCATAGGGCACACACAATGGATGCCGTAAAGAACAATTTCATGTGCTCCACCTACAAGAAGCGCGGCAAGGAAAAGTGCACCGGTCACTACATCAGGGAGTATCAACTGGCGGCTATCATCCTTGACGACCTTCGGAGAGTAACCCACTTCGCAAGGCAGCAGGAAGCTCTATTCATCCAGTATATCAACCGGAAAAACAACGCCGAAACAAAGCGCGAAATTGACCGGCTCCAAAGAGAACTGGATGTTATGCGTCGGAGAGACAAAGAACTCAGCACCTTGTTCAAAAGAACCTATGAGGACAATGTGCTGGGACGAATCAACAACGAGCAGTTCCGGATGCTGTCTGACGACTACAATACAGAACAAAAAAGTCTGAAGGAAAGAATTCCTCAGACGGCGGAGCGAATCCAGAAGCTACAGGCTTCCGTTGCAAATGTTACCCGCTTTATCGATAAAGCAAGACGGTATACCGAAATTAACGAACTAAGCGGTGAGCTGCTGAACCTGTTTATCGAGAAAATTGAGGTCGGCGAACGTGGGGAACGATACTCCAGAACTGCAGAACAGGAAATCATAATCCACTATCGTGACATCGGTGTCATCAGCGCATTCGCAGAAGAAGCCGAGAAAATAGCCGAACAAAGGCAAAGGCAGACAGCTTGATCTGCTGTCTGCCTCAACCATTACCCATAGCTCACATTATATCCCTATGAACACGGGCATAAAATCTCAGGGGTTTTAAACACTTTTAGTAATTAAAGGCTGCTATCTCGAAAAATGCCCTTGGATGCTTGCATGTCGGGCACAACTCCGGAGCCTCGGTTCCCACGTGAATGTGTCCGCAGTTCCTGCATCTCCAGGTTGTCTGTTCCCCACGTTTGAACACCTTTCCCTCTTCAAGGTTTTTCAGCAAAGCCAGATATCTTTCTTCATGCTCTTTCTCCACTCCCGCTACCTTGCCGAAAAACTCCGCAATCTCTTCAAAACCTTCTTCCCTGGCAGTTTTTTCGAATTCCTTGTACATAGAGCTCCATTCGTAGTTTTCCCCTTCTGCTGCATGCTTAAGGTTCTCCGCTGTGTCTCCTATACCGCCTAAAAATTTAAAAATCATTTTTGCATGTTCTTTTTCATTGTCTGCTGTCTCTTGAAATATCCCGGATATTTGCTCATATCCTTCCTTCTTTGCCTTACTAGCAAAATATGTGTACTTATTCCTTGCTTGAGATTCCCCTGCAAAAGCTTCCCACAAATTCTTCTCAGTTTTGCTACCTTTCAAATCCATTACCGATAACCTCCTCATAATCTAATTTATTATTAATAGTAATTTTTTTTTAATACTGATTATATTATACTTTAGCGCCCAATATATGTCAAGCGGTTTCATTTCTGACGCTCTCAATCATAGACTCAAAATCCAAGATTGTATGCTTCAATAAAACCTTCTGTTTACATGCAAATATCTTTCCTTAAGTATATACAATATGCCATGCGAAGGTCAACAGAGTGTAAATTAAAAAATAAAACGATTTTAATATACATAAAGTTACGTTTTATTACAAATAATATCAATAACAAACTCATTTACAGACAAGTTAACTGAACATTCTCCATTCAAAAAATACAAGCTGCGACAGATAATTCTATAGACTATGTTAATGATTTATGTTAATATAATAATAAATAAACAACCGAATCCTGGAATGTTCGATATGCTTGTATTTGAACCTACAGAGATGACACGGGAATCCAGGTACATGACCCTATATCAAGCCTCATTCAAAGCCTATAATCAGCAGAGGAAGGTAGAAGGCCATGTCAGGATACCCACCTAGCGAGGGCTAGGTGTCAAATCACAGCTTAGCGACATTTTGGGGGAAATAATACAAGAAAAGCTATGGAAATTCTCCAAAGCTTTTCTTGTTTCTACCATACTGTGCAGACAATTCCGCAAGTTTTTGCGCCAGTTCGGGTGTCAACAGCCTTTTCTCAAGCCTCCAACCCCAGTTCTTGCCCCCAATTGTGTTAGGAATATTCATTCGTGCCTCGCTCCCCAGGCACAGTAAATCCTGCATTGGAATAACTGCAGTATTTGCCTTACTGCTCAATGCTGCTTCAATAAGAATCCAGCATAATGCTTTCTCATCTATCTCACCGGAAATGTTAAAATATTTTTTTAGCGCATTCTCCACTTCAGGGTTTTTTATTTTGACCTTCATATACCAGCCCACGGTAGTATCGTTGTCATGAGTCCCGGTATATACCACCGAATTTTCTTCAAAAGGCTCATCAAAAGTAAATTGCAGTATTTTCATGCCTGGAAACCCAAATTCATTCTTCAGCTCTTCCACCTCTCTTGTAATAAAGCCCAAATCTTCAACAATAATAGGCATATCTCCATAACAGTCTCTTAAGGTTTGGAAGAGCTTCCTGCCGGGGGCTTTTACCCAGCGTCCTTTTTCTGCTGTTTTTTCTCCTGCAGGTATCTCCCAGTAACTTTCAAAGCCTCTGAAATGGTCAATCCTTATGATATCAACCATTTGAAGCAACAGTTTAAACCTGTCTCTCCACCATTTAAATCCGTCTTTCTCCATTTCATTCCATTTGTAATGGGGGTTGCCCCATAATTGCCCTGTTTCGCTGAAATAATCCGGAGGCACTCCGGCGATTTTAGCAGGATTTCCTTCCTCGTCCAGTTCAAACAGATGGCTCTGGGACCAGGCATCGCTGCTGTCATAGGATATGAAAATAGGCAAATCACCAATTATTTTTATACCTTTATTATTTGCATATGCTTTAAGCAATTTCCACTGACTGAAAAACATATACTGAAGAAACCTTTGATATTCAATTTCCCCGGATAACCTATTCCTGTAATACTTCATCATTTTTGCATTTCTGAAGGCTATTTCCTTTTCCCATAAATTCCAGGCAGCCCCTCCGAAATGCTCCTTTAAAGCCATAAAAAAAGAAAACTCGTCAAGCCAGTAATTGTTCTCCTCCAAGAACCTGTTGTAGTCTTCCCCGGCATTGACAGCTTCAAACCTGTTGAAGGCTTTCCTGAGCAATTCGGATTTAAATGCTTTAACCTTTTCAAACTCCACAAGTCTTACATCAAAATCAGGCAGTGCATCTATATCCTCATGAAATAAAAGCTTATCTTCTATAAGCCTTTCAATGCTTATTAGCATAGTATTGCCTGCAAAGGCAGAAAAGCACTGATATGGAGATTCTCCATAACCTACCGGGCCCAAGGGCAGTATTTGCCAAAGCCTCTGCCTGCTGCTTGCTAAAAAGTCTACAAAGCCGTACGCTTCACTTCCGAGTTCTCCAATACCGAATTTCGAAGGCAGCGAGGTAGGGTGCATGAGTATTCCGCTTTCTCTGCCGAACTTCATCATTTACCTCCAGTTTATTTGATGCCAATCAATATACTTATTCAGCATATCTGCAAAAAGCTGAAGGTATTTGGCATCCAATTCGTCAAATCTGTTTTTGATCGGACTGTCAATATCCAACACTCCAAAAACTGTTCCGTGTTTGATTAAAGGAATCACTATTTCTGAATTTGAAGCACTGTCACAGGCAATATGGCCCGGAAACAAATGCACATCAGGTACAAGCTGTATTTTCATTTCTGCAGCTGCCGTACCGCATACCCCTTTACCCGGCTTTATTCTTGTGCAGGCTGTCTTTCCTTGAAAAGGCCCCAATACAAGCTCGCCCTTCTTCATAAGGTAAAAACCCGCCCAGTTGATATCCTCCAGGTTTGTAAAAAGTAATGCTGCGGCATTTGACAGGTTGGCCAGCCAGTCAGACTCACTTGAGAGCAAACCTTCCAATCTGGTAAGCATAATCTTATAAAATTTATCTCTGTCTTGCATTTTTCCCGCCTCTCTTTTGTTCTGATTTCCCGTATCTTGGGTTTATTATATAGTAAAATTTTTACATTGTAAATCGCAAATACCTATGCAATTATTAATGTATACCAGAAGAAAATTGCACAGCAATTTTATTCATTCACGAGACACGAGATACGAGACACGAGAGTTAGGGCGGGGCTTAGAAGGAATACCCGGAACTTTGACATCCGGCATCTGGTATCTGGCCTCTGAAGAATGCGTCGCATTCTTCATTTATTGCGTAATATTAAAGGAGTTAAATGGAGGTATTATGAACAAGCTTGACAGGGATTTTTATATCAGGGATCCGTTGACTGTTGCAAAGGATTTACTGGGAAAGCATCTGGTGCATAAAACCCGGGATTTTCATGTAATCGGAAAGATTGTGGAAACCGAAGCATACATAGGCCCGGAGGATAAGGCCTGCCATGCCTATGGCCTGAGAAGAACCAAAAGAAATGAGGTTATGTATAATGAGGGAGGCTTCGCATATGTATATCTTATCTACGGAATGTATTACTGCTTCAATGTTGTCACAGAGCAGAAGGATAAGCCCTCGGCAGTATTGGTGAGGGCAGTTGAGCCGGTTGAAGGAATCCAGCATATGGCCAGGTTAAGATACGGCATTGATATTTCAAACTTATCCTCAAGACAAAGGTACGGTATTTGCAATGGGCCGGGAAAGCTCTGCATGAGCATGGGCATAGGAAGGGCTGAAAACGGACTGGACCTGTGCGGCAGTACGCTTTATATATGCGATGCACAAAACGAGCCTTTTTCCATAGAATCATCCCCAAGGATCAACATTGACTATGCAGGGGAATATAAGGATAAGCCTTGGAGATTCTACATAGAAGGAAACAAATATGTGTCAAAGGGATAACTACATTATTCTACAACAGCCCATATCCTGCATAAAACGGTTTATAAGCTTTGTATGGTCTCCTTTTATTATAAGATGATGATTTGCAATTGGATTTCTAAGAAAATAGCTGATATCATTATCCAAACGTATCTTTAGCTGGGTCCTGCACATATAGTCTTCATTAAGATTTTCAAGTATCTGTCCGGATGACAAAAAGTACTTGTCCAGCTTACTTCCTCCGCATTTGAATATGGTAACCCGGCCTTCTTCAACTATACCCTGGATACCTACTCCAATACGGGATTCAAAGTGGCTCCTGATGTCATAGTTTTTTGTCATACACGTGGGTATGGTACAGTGAGCTAATATTATTTCATTTTTTTCAATATCGATATGGGATGGATTTGCCATAAAGGCTTTGCTTCCTGTCAACAAGTATAAAAGCAGCATAGAGAACACTGTTTGACAGTCTCCTTCACAGCCCGAGATAACATTTTCATTGTTCAAAAGGGATAAAGCAAGACAGCCGGTAGTCTTATGCTTTGATAGAAGTTCAAAGCATCGCACTGTTACCGCATCAAAGCAATACTTATCATGTAATTCCTTCAATGCTAAATAGACTTTAGCTCCTTCTTTTACATCCTTCTCATCCGGCTCCTTAAGTGAAGCAGCTCTATTTATAAAATCCTTTGCAGTCTCTTCTGCCTTATAATTGCTCATATTCTCTATCTGATTGCTGAGTTCATCCAGTTCGATGTTCTTAAAAGTGACACCCCACTTTCTCCGGGCATCTATATAGTTAACATCACTGGCAATAAGCCAGTCAGAAGGGAACCCCACTACTCCTATGACAGCCTCCTCTAACCTTTTTCTTGTATTCTTAGCTTGATAATAATAATTAATTTGTGAACTTATCTCTTCTATGCTTCCATGCAGTATTATCGAATCATCGCCGTATTCTTTAATCCATGCCAGTATCTCCAAAGATGCGGCAAGAGAATTCTGCATGCCATCAGTCAATAGTATCACGGGCTTGGTCAGCTTTTGGTAAATACTCTTGAAATAATTCTCCGTACCTCCCGATGCAACGAATATGATAGTCAAGTCCACACCGGACGTATCTTCAGGGTTTATAAAATCAATGTCGTAGTATTTTCTTAATTCTGAAATAATGTTCCCGGATGATTCCTCCATTCTGACACCTTCATGAAGTGCCGCAAGCAAAGTTATAATACCCAGTTTCAATTTCATAATATTCCACCTCCTAATAAAGATTTCTATATATACTTCGCCACATTGACCTAATATTCCTATCAGTATTGAATATATGCCGTAATATTCTGACGTAAGTGTTTGGCATAAATATAAATCATCTCTTGAAATATACTACTCTTAGTGTTAAATTTCTATTATGAACTAATCTTAATATACTATGACAGGAGATAGATTGATGAAAAACGAAATATTGGAAAAATATCTGGCAGTAAACGGAAGGATTATTCCCGTATCAGAAGCAGGGAACATTTCTGAAGGTTCCTCCGGAACAATATATGAAGTAATAAGGGTGATATCAGGAATTCCCCTTTTCATGGAAAGGCATATTGAAAGGCTGGAGGCCTCAGCCAGGCTTATCGGCTATTCAATAGACAGCATTTCAAATAATATCAGGCAAAGTATTGCAGAGCTTATCAAGGCCAATGACAATCCTGAGAAGAACATTAGAATAGTAGTATATAACATGGAAAATACTGTTCCGGATTATAGTATATATTTCATCCACAGCAGCTATCCGACCCCCGAACAATACGAAACCGGTGTGCATGGAATACTTCTCAAAGAGGAAA
>JAAYQK010000283.1 GCA_012519325.1 Gracilibacteraceae bacterium
AAATTATTTACACTACAGCACATCCAGCTTCTTAATTCTCTTATATAGTGTAGGCCGTGATATTCCCAGCCGTTTTGCGGTTCTTGTCAAATTGCGCTGCTCCTCCTTATACACGCTTTCAATTATAACATCCTCTGCAAGCTGCAGAAGGGTTTTCCCTTCGGGCAGCGTCCCTTTCAAAGCGCATTCGAGGCCTTGTTTTATTTTTGACTTCATATAGCTTTCCTTCATACCGGAAGGAAGTACGGAGTCATTAATAATGCCGTTCTCCGACAGCACCAGTGAACGCTCAATAATATTTATCAGCTCCCTTATGTTGCCGGGCCAGTGGTAAGCCTCAAGGCATCTGATGAATTCATCCTCTATGCCCTCGACTTTAATTCTGTTTTTATCTGAAAATGTTTTAACATAATGCTCAAGAATTGGCTTAATATCATCTTTCCTTTCTCTGAGAGGCGGTATATTTATTTGTATAACATTGATACGGTAGAACAAATCCTCTCTAAAACGGCCTTTCTTGATTTCCTCTTCCAGATTCTTTTTGGATGCGGAAATTACCCTTATGTCTATGGGAATTGTTTCATTTCCGCCTATTCTCATTATTGTTGAGGAAGAAAGTGCCCTTAGTATTTTTACTTGCGCAGGCAAGGGCATGTTCTCTATTTCATCAAAAAAAACCGTGCCCCCGGAGGCATATTCCAACAGCCCCTTCCTGCCCCTGCTTGCCGCTCCTGTAAATGCGCCTGCCTCGTAGCCGAACAGCTCGCTTTCAACCAAATCCTTGGGTATTGCACCGCAATTTATGGCTACAAAAGGGTATTTGCTTCTTGGGCTTTCATTGTGTATGGCTTGTGCAAAGACCTCTTTCCCACAGCCGCTTTCACCGTAAATAAGAATGGATGTATCTACTCCCGCCGCTCTCTTTGCCACCTTTTTTGCCTGGTTTATTGCTTCCGACTGTCCTAGGATACTGTTAAAGGTAAAAAAATTCTGGCTTTGCTTTTTCTTTTTTTCTCTTGTATTTTCATATTGTGCATCAGACTGCCTTTTTAATATCAATGTTTCATAAAGCCTGGCCAGGCTGTAAATAATATTCAAGGTGTCATTGTTGACAGTGGTATTGATAAATGATGCGTTTATCGTCCCTGCAATTTCATTGTTTTCGTCATAAAAAGGTGCTGCCGCACAGCTGAAACGATGAAAAACGTATTTATAGTGGTCGGGCCCGATTACCATAAAGGGTTTGTTTTCCAAAATTGCAAGGCAGGTGGAATTCGTCCCGATTTTAGACTCTGAAACGTCTAGAAAGTATCCTATCTTTGGATACAATTCATCAAATATATCATCATAATTTACTATATATTTCAGTTTTGCATTATTATCATATACACTGATATTATAATTCACATTTTCCACAATGTTGCAAAATTCCTTATACTGGGGTTCCTTATATTCTGGAAGGCATTTCAACACATAACGGTATTTTTCTTCAGGCTTCATCAGCAGGTCTTTATCAAAATCATACAGTGAGACACCATATTCCTTGCAGCGCTTCCATGAGTCAAGAATATCCTTTTTTATAAGCTTGTGATCAAAATCCATATCTTGTACAAAGCATTCCCAGATATTTTTATAATCTTTCATACGGATATCCTCCTGTTTTTCCTCTTCTTTGTTTTAACCAATTTTATCATAATAAGCACATGTTTAAAAGAACTATGGTGTCAGGGAATTCTCAGAAAAAAACAGCATTTTTCGTACTTATTATGAGCATATTTTACCTATCTTTATA
>JAAYQK010000284.1 GCA_012519325.1 Gracilibacteraceae bacterium
AACACCCATAACTACAACATTTACTCTTTTTTCCGGCACCGGATAGCCTTCTGCACCATCCTCGACACTTATTTGCTTCAGGAAATAATAGGTAAAACCGTATCCTGCTAATGCAATCAGAATTACTGCAACCACAACTGCTCTAATAATTTTACCTTTGCTATTCAATTTATTGCCTCCGATTGTATACTTTTCTGCCGTTTTGCACTTCTACATGATAATAGCCGGCTACCTTCAGGTCTTCTTTGGCAGCAAGTGCCATAATTCTTTCAATCTCTCCGGCTTCCATTCTGGCCGAAAGTCCGCAGCTTGCAGTTAATTCCCGTGGAACCGGCATGATGTTTATATCATAACCCCCATCCCTTACTGCCTTTTCAAACTTCAAAGCATAGTGGGTGGAATCAAAAACGGCAATATAATATTCTGTCATTGCATTCACTCCTCATATCGACTAAAATTATATTATAATCGGAGGAAAACATCAAACAATTATTAGTGTGCATACATAAGTACATATAATACATTAAGGAAGTGAAGCTATGGACTTCAGACAAATTGAAGCCTTTGTATATGTAGTTCGGTTTAGGAGCTTTTCCAAGGCAGCGGATGCAATTTACCTTACCCAGCCCACAGTAAGCTCCCACATAAGCAATTTGGAAAAAGAGCTAGGAACCAAGCTGATAGATCGTTCCGGAAAAGATGTGGAGCCGACCGGTGCCGGCAGAATTTTTTTTGACTATGCCAATAACCTTATTAATATCAGAGACAATGCTATATTCACACTTAATGAATTCACAAAAAAGATTGAGGGAAAGGTTGAAATAGCAGCCTCCACAGTACCGGCCGAATACTTGCTCCCGAAGCTTTTGATCGGCTTCCGGAAAATTTATGATATAAGCTTTTCCGTGGATCAATTCGATTCCAGACAGGTAGTTGATGAACTCCTTGAAAAAAAATATGAGCTGGGAATGGCAGGCACTGTTATAGAAAATAATAAGCTTGAATATCATAAGCTTACAGAGGACAAGCTGGTATTGGCAACTCCCTGCAATAAGAAATTCTCCTCAATTGATTCAAGCGTTCTGCCCTTTGAAGCAATCAAAGATGAAAGCTTTATATACAGGGAATCCGGTTCAGGCACAAGGCAGGAATTTGAGAAGATATTTATCAGACATGGAATTGATCCCTCTTCCATAAAAATTGCTGCCCGGTTTAACAGTATAGATGCCATAAAGCAGGCTGTAAGTCAGGGACTTGGAATATCAGTAATGTCTTACATCAGCATTGAAGATTACATAAGCTTCGGCCGGATGAAGGCCTTTGACATTGAGGGCATTGACCTGACAAGAGCTTTTTATATAGTCACTCATAAGAAAAGACCGCTTTCGCCGGTCAATTCGGTATTTTTAAAATATGTTCTTGATAGTTATAACACATCAGCCAAATAACTTATATAATCTTCCCCGAAATCAATAAATTCATTTCTTTTTATCATTGATACTATTTCCTCTATACCGGCGTATCTGACTTCACTAACCTCTTCCTTCTGTATCCTGATATCCTTCAGGCTTACATCCCTGCATACAAGCCATAAATCTGAAAACACACTCTTGAATCTGGTTCTGTATAATCTCTTAAATGCATCCCGTTCAAAGGTTAATCCCAGTTCTTCCTTTACTTCTCTAAAAGCAGCATCCAGGCTGTTTTCGCCCTTAACTGCGGAACCTCCTGCCACACTCCAAATATCAGGCCAAACATCAACCATAGAGGATCTTTTCTGTATAAGGTACTCACCTTTGCTGTTTCTTATCCAGATATGAACCACCAAATGATATTCTCCCTCTTTTAAAGGCCTGCCTCTTTCGATAGTTCTTCCGGTCAAGTTGCCGTCTTTATCCAAAACATCCCATAGCTCCGGATTATTAATCATAATATCTATGCCCTCTTTACCGGTTTATTATCAGGTAGTCTTATGCCGGGATTATTCACTAAAGCCGTTGTAGCTTTCATAATAACCCAGCTTATTGGATATTCTCCTTGCCCCGTCTACAACCAAGCTTACAAAATAATCCGTATCCTGAGGGAATCTATATTGGGGGCCGGATATGGACAAGCATCCGATAACCTTTTTGCTGTTGTCAAAAATCGGAGCGGCAACACAGCCTACATCATGTTCCTTTTCACCTATACTGACTGAATAGCCTCTTGCCTTAATCGTCCTTAGTTCAGCAATGAACTCCTTGGGATCAACTACTGTTCTTTCCGTATATCTCTTCAGTTCTTTAGATTTTTCATACCAAATGCTTTCATCCAAATGCGCCAATATGGATTTACCGGTAGCTCCATACCAGATAGGAGATCTTTCCCCTATTCTTACATACCTCTTAATAGCCAGGGGACTCTCAACTTGAATAAAGCAAACTTTTTCCATATTATCCAGCAAGTAAAGGTTAATAGTTTCCTTTGTAGCCTGACCGATTTCTTCCATAATTGGCCTGCTAATCTGCCCCAGATCCAAGCTTTCTTTTGCAATCAACCCTAGAAAATATATTTCGTACCCTAATTTATAATAGTTGCTGCCTGAGTCTCTTCTGATAAATCCTTCATTTTCCAATGTTGCAAGCAAGCGAGAGGTTGTAGACTTAGGCAAATCCACTTTTTTGGCAATCTCGGTCAGAGTAAATCTTCTTTCGTTCCAAGTAAAGCATTTTAATATTTGTAGAGCCCTGTTTATTGACCTAACATTATTCTCATCGGATTTCCGCAATTTAATTCCCTCCATATGTACTTTTTATTAATTAGCACAATTCCCAAAAAGAATGCTTCCTTTTTCACCAACTATATTAACACATATTTTTTTATCTATTACAAGCAAAAATTTTTTTGGATTCTATGTGCCCCTGTTTCACTATGTCTACCTGAGATGCTCCCGTTAGTATGATAACATAAATAAATACATAAGGAAAGAAACCTTAAAATATATTGAGGCCGATACCTGGCTGTTTTCAATAGTTACGGCTTCATTTTTCTCTTTTTCCGTCAAAGCCGGGACTATACCGTATTCTTATTGCTTCTCCTGGAATCCAAGTAGCACTTAACAGCTGGAATATTTGATATAACTGTAATAATTGTAAATACCGTCAGCACAATAGTAATAGGACGCCCGAACAATGCCAGAATCATATTGTCTTCAGTTGAAGCAAGCGAAATCGCTCTGCGGAAATTGTTATCCATCATTGCGCCCAGCACAAGGGCAAGTATCATGGGAGCAACCGGATAATCGCGCCTGCGCATTAAGTAGCCAAGTATTCCGAAGAAAAACATCAGCCCAACGTCAAACATACGGTTATTACATGCAAATGCGCCAATTACACACAGCACCGTAACGATTGGAAGAAGAATCCTCTTAGGTATATTGATAATCCTGCTGATTCTGGTCCCCAGCA
>JAAYQK010000285.1 GCA_012519325.1 Gracilibacteraceae bacterium
TTTATGGATCCTCTGGCAGATAAACTGCTGGTTACAGGTGCTTTTTTAGTGCTTATACAGTTTGGCAGGATAGAAGCCTGGATGGTTTTTGTTATACTTGCCAGAGAGTTTGCCGTAAGCGGGCTAAGAACCTTGGCAGCCGCCCAGAACGTAATTATTGCTGCCAGCAGCTACGGAAAAATAAAAACGGTTGCTCAGATTATAGCTATAGTAGTACTGCTATTGGATAACTACCCCTTTAGTATAATTAATCTGCCCATGGACTTTATAATGACTTATGCCTCACTTATAATCACTGTGATATCTGGAATTGACTATTTCATAAAGAACATGCATATTCTAAAAAAATATAAACAATAACTTTGCGCAACGTAAAATGTTCACACTTTATGGATTGGGGTGTTTGAATGAAAGGTGAAATTATTGCAGTAGGTACTGAATTACTCCTGGGGAACATAGTCAATACCAATGGGCAGTATCTGTCCCGGAAGCTGGCGGACCTGGGAATTGACGTATACTACCATGTGGTGGTGGGAGACAATTTAAATAGGCTGACAGAGACAATCAAGACAAGCCTCAAGCGATCAGATCTTATTATTACATGCGGAGGCCTGGGGCCGACAGTGGATGACCTCACAAAGGAAGGGGTTTCACAGGCTATGGGTTTGAAGCTGCTTCCTGATAAAAAAAGTATAAAGAAAATAAAATATATTTTTAATAAATCAGGAAGGCCTATGACAGAAAATAATATAAAGCAGGGATATATTCCGGAAGGTGCCGTTGTACTTGAAAATGACAACGGCACTGCTCCGGGTGTGCTGATAGAAAGGGATGGCAAAACGGTAATAATGCTGCCCGGCCCTCCTAATGAACTTTATCCTATGTTTGAAAATAAAGTATTTCCATGGCTTAAAGCTAAGGCAGATTCAACAATAAGGTCAAAGGTGCTCCGGGTTATTGGAGTTGGAGAACCAGAGGTAGAGGATATGTTGAAGGAGATATTCAACAGCCAGACCAATCCTACAATTGCTCCTTATGCCAAAGAAGGGGAAGTACATCTGAGAATTACCGCCAAAACTGATATGCCGGAAGAATCTGACCGGCTTATTGCCCGGATGGAACAGAAGGTAAAAGCAATACTTGGTAACAACATATACGGATATGATAATGAAAGCCTGGAAGAGGTAGTATTGAACCTGCTTCAGCAAAAAAAACTGACAATCTCACTTGCAGAATCCTGCACCGGAGGACTTATAACAAGCCGGCTGACAGATATTCCTGGCGCCTCTGCAAGCGTAATTTCCGGAGTTGTAAGCTACAGTAACGATTCCAAAATAAATATTTTGGGGGTAAAGGAAGATACTATAAGGAAGTATGGGGCAGTTAGCTCTCAAATAGCAGGGGAAATGGCTGCAGGTGTAAAAAAATTGAATAATACCGATGTAGGACTATCAATTACCGGCATAGCAGGACCAGACGGAGGCAGTGCGGAAAAACCGGTGGGACTGTGTTATGTTGGTATAGCAATTGAGGATTCTGCAAAGGTCAAAAAATTCATTTTTAACGGAAACAGAAAAAAAATAAAATGGAACTCAAGCAGCAGAGCTCTTGACTTCCTCAGAAGAGAACTTTTGTCATTATAGAAA
>JAAYQK010000286.1 GCA_012519325.1 Gracilibacteraceae bacterium
CAACAGGAGTTAATGAGAAAACTCTCAAGAAGCTTGGTAAGAAGCTTGGAGAAGACTATTTAACCACTATTACACATTCAGTCTCCCATGCAGGCTATTATCCGGGAGGAGGCACAATGGCAATAAAGCTTGTATATACTCTTCAGGGCAGGGCATTGGGTGCCCAGATAGCCGGATATAACGGTGTGGATAAGAGGATAGATGATATTGCGATAGCAGTAAGGCACAGGATGACGGTACATGACTTGCAGGAGTTTGAGCTTGCTTATGCCCCGCCCTTCTCATCTGCAAAGGACCCTGTAAACATGGCCGGTTATGTGGGAAGCAACGTTTTGAATGGGGATGTCAAGGTGGCTTACTGGTATGAGGCAATGAATGCGGATATAAGTGAGACTTTCATTTTGGATGTGCGGGAGCCATCCGAATATCAGCAGGGACATATCCCCAATGCAGTGAATATTCCCCTGGAACAATTAAGAAGCAGACTTAAGGAGATACCCGGAGATAAAGATATTATCGTCAACTGCCGGGTAGGACAGCGTTCTTATATAGGAGCCAGAATACTGATGCAAAATGGCTTCAATAATGTTAGAAATCTGAGCGGAGGCTATAAAACGTACAGTGCAGTGGAAGAGGATATGAAAAACTCTTAACTGTATTTGTATTTATAGTAAAATTCATGTAAAATAATTATTAAGGCAAAGGTTGTAATAAACCGGCTTAAGGCATCCGCGAGAGGATAAAATATTCAGTGGATATGCTGTGCCGAATGGAGAGGTCATATATGGGGAAAAACATTGAATTTAAAGACAATATAGTAAAAAGAAATAAAATTCCGATACTTATCTATGTACCGGAGTGGATACAGCTTTTTTCCGGTAATAAATCCAGGAGCATGCAAAAAATAATTACCGCCCTTGAGGAGCTCATTAAAAGGAAGAAGGAATGCGATTTTGAGCTTAATAACCTGGAAAAAAGAAAAAAAATGCTTATGAATAAAATATTATATCTTTCAAAGGATATAAATGAAAACAACGATAAAGCCGCTCTTTCCAAAATGGCTGAGGCAGAAAAAGAAATTATTGAAATTAATAAGAAGATGCCGAAGCTATTAGAAGAAATGGAGTCTATCCCGGATCGAATAAATGATATGAATATGCGACTTCTCAAGGAGACAATAAAGAGGGCTTATGAGCTTATAAAGGAGAACCGTTCGGAGTCAGAGAAGTGTCAGGAGCAGGTGAACGAAATCAGGCATAAGCTAGCAGATTTGATACAGAAAAAGGTTGATATGGAAGAAAGAATAAACAAGCTGTATTCATTTGTTCATGGAATGGTCGGTGCAGATGAAATGGAAAGTCTTGATGAAAATTTTTTGCCATAGGTGTGTACTAAGGCTGATTTTGCTGCAGAAGTGGAATCAGCCTTTATTTTTGATATTAACGTACCATATTTTTCGTGATTCATATGCAGTGAAAACAGCACTTAATTTTTTAATGATAAAACTTTTTCACGATATAAATATTAATGAAAGGATATAGGATTTTCTTGTAGAATATATAAAAATAATGTGCGGCACATATTTGGAGCACCTTATAACGTTTATTTGATACAGTATACATCGGCATATTCCATATACGGGAGTGATATGATGATATTCGGTATTGGAACTGATATAATTGAAATAAAAAGAATTAAGAAGGCAATATCTAGAAGCCCTAGATTTGTCGAAAGATTATTCACCGAGCAGGAGATGGAATTTTACAAGAAAAAGGATATGAAAGCACAGCATATTGCAGGAGG
>JAAYQK010000287.1 GCA_012519325.1 Gracilibacteraceae bacterium
AGTCTTCAAAATAGGAAGGATAACGGGACTTTATAAGGCATTGAAAGAGCTCTGCTGAGATATGTTGTTGATATATTAATGAAGGTGAAGTCTAATTCTTATTTTCCTATAGTAAATTGACACGATCGGTAATGACACTACTATTTTACTAAATATTCGACAAGTGCTAAAATATTAGTGGATAGCTTACATTTACAGGAGAGAGAGGGATAATTTATGTTAAATAAAAATACAATAGAGAATTATATCCTGATCCTAAAAAGTGAATTAATTGAAGCTCTTGGCTGCACCGAGCCCATAGCAATCGCATATGCGGCGGCTAAAGCCAAGTCTGTCCTGGGGAAAGAACCGGAAAGAATAGAGGTAGGGTGCAGCGGCAATATTGTAAAGAATGTAAAAAGTGTTGTGGTGCCGAATACCGGAGGTCTTATAGGTATCGACGCGGCAGCTGTTGCAGGAGTCCTGGGAGGAGATTCCGATAAAGGGCTGCAGGTGTTGGAAAGTGTTAAGCGCGAACAATACAGCGTAATAAGAAAACTAATTGAGGAAGATTACTGCAGGGTCTATCATCTTAAAGGAGTGGAAAAGCTTTATATTGAGGCTAAGGTGTATGCGGGAAATGAATCCGCAGAGGTTTATATTGAAGATGCCCATACTAACATAGTTAAAATTACAAAAAACGGAAAGGTTCTTTTTGAAAATAATACCGGCAGCCAAAATAATCCTGAATCAGCCGGAGATAAGACTCTTCTCAATATAAAGGATATTATTGAATTTGCTGAAACTGTTGATTTGGAAATGGTGCGTGAGCCGCTTGAAAGACAAATAGCAGCAAACACCGCCATTGCAGAAGAAGGCATTAAGAATGACTACGGTGTCAGTGTCGGAAAGACGCTTTTGGAAAATTACGGCAGTGATGTAACAGTAAGAGCCAGGGCTATGGCTGCGGCGGGAAGCGACGCCAGAATGAGCGGCTGTTCACTGCCGGTTGTTATAAATTCAGGCAGCGGGAATCAGGGGATTACCGTATCTGTTCCTGTAATTGAGTATGCAAAGGAATTAAAGGTGAGTGAAGAAAAACTCTTTAAGGCTTTAATCATAAGTAATCTCGTTTCCATTCATCAGAAGGCCCAAATTGGCAACCTTTCGGCGTACTGCGGCGCTGTAAGTGCTGCAGCGGGGAGCGGTGCAGGGATAGCGTACCTGAATGGAGGAGGTTATGAGGAAATTTCCAGGACAATCATCAACACTATTGCAAATGTAGGCGGTATAGTCTGTGATGGGGCGAAGCCCTCCTGTGCTGCAAAGATATCTTCCGCTGTCGGTGCGGCAATTCTCGGATACCAGCTCAGCGCAAAGGGCAAGGTCTTTAAAAGCGGAGAGGGCCTTGTTAAAGGAGGAGTTGAAGAAACTATCAAAAGCTTTGGAAGAGTTGGGAAAAAGGGAATGGAAGGAACAGATATTGAAATAATCAATATTATGCTTGATAGATAGGTATAGCTCCTTGACTCAATATGTAATAAGGCCTATAATTAAAATATAAGTAAAGCAAAATTTACCAATAGTAAAAGGGGGATTTCTATGAAAACCAGGAAGCTGTTAATGATTCCGGGACCCACACCTGTTGCCAGATCCATCCAGGATCAGATGGGAAGAGAGACTGTTGCCTTTGGAGATCCGGCTTTTGTAAAGGATTTCAAGGAGTTGCTGGAGGATTTGAAATCTTTGCTTTGCTGCAGCGGAGAAGTATTTGTTGTTGCAGGTACAGGCACCATGGGAATGGAAATGGCTATTGCCAATACCACAAAGAAAGGCGACAATATTCTGATAGTATCCCACGGATTTTTCGGGGACCGCTTTATTGACCTATGCAGGAAAAAGGGCTTAAATGCAGATGTAATCTCCAGTGAATGGGGCGAAACAGTTCCGGTTGAAAAAATAAGAGAAAAGCTAAGAGAAAAGAAGTACTCGGCTATTACAGTCACTCATGTTGATACTTCTACAGGAGTATGTGCACCTGTCGCAGATATTGGCAGGATGATGAAGGAATTCCCTGAGACAATATACATCGTTGATGGTGTCTGTGCTACGGCAGGAGAGCCTGAGAATGTTGACGCCATGGGAATAGACATATTGTTTACCGGTTCACAGAAAGCCTTTGGTGTTTCCCCCGGACTGACAATGTTGTGGGCAAGCCGGAAAGCAATGGAAAGGCGCAAAAGCTTAGGAGATATACCCGAGTTCTACATAGATTTTGAAAAATGGCTTCCGATAATGAAAGATACCGGCAAATATTTTGCAACACCGGCTGTAAATCTGGTATGGGCTTTAAAGGAATCCGTGAGAATCATAAAAGAAGAAGGAATGGAAAACAGGTATGAAAGGCATAGAAAAACTGCCGCAGCAATGCAGGAGGCATTAGAAGCTATCGGATTCAAAATATTGGCAAAGGAAGGCTGCAGAGCGGTCACATTATCAAATCTAATCTATCCTGAAGGAATCGATGATGCGAAATTCAGAGGACTTCTTGCGGAGGAAGGTATCATGGTGGCAGGAGGCTTGGCAGCCTATGCGGGTAAAATGTTCAGGCTGGGGCATATGGGTAATATTGACAAGCATGATATGGTATCTGTAATTGCAGCCATAGAAAGGGCATTATACAGAGCAGGAATGCCTGTACAGCTTGGAAAAGGCGTAGGCATAGTGCAGCAGCATTTAATGAAATAAATGCAATGCAGGTAATAAAGAGCACCACGAAGTCTGCATTCGTGGTGCTTTTTTTTGGCCGCATGTGAGACTATTATGCATTTGCGCGGATATTGTGCTATAATTATGAAAGCCGGTGGGACATGCAGTGGGGAGGATATAAATGAAAAAATACGATACAGTTATATTTGATATGGATGGAACACTTCTTGATACAATTGAAGATCTTGCCGACAGCGTAAATTATGTAATGAGTATGTATGGTTTTCCCTGCAGAGAAATATCAGAGGTCAGGAGCTTTGTGGGCAACGGAGTCGGACGATTAATGGAACTTTCCATACCTGACGGACTCAACAACCCGATGTACGAAAAATGCCTTGCAGACTTTCGCGATTATTATTCAGCTAATATGCAGAGAAAAACCTGTGTTTATAAGGGAATAACCGAGCTTTTGGAGGAACTGTCCAAAAAAGGCTTTAAGCTTGCAATTGTATCAAATAAATTTAATGAAGCAGTAAAGGGGCTTAATGAAGTTTATTTTGGCAAATATATTAAAGTTGCAGTAGGAGAATCAGATAATATCCGCAGGAAACCGGCACCGGATACTGTGTTTAAGGCACTTGAGGAACTGGGCTCTACTGCAGATAGAGCCGTATATGTAGGTGATTCGGAAGTAGACGTACAAACAGCCAGGAATTCAGGTGTCTTATGTGTGGGGGTAACATGGGGATTCAGGGATAGAGAAGTATTGGAGCGGGAAGGTGCGGATTATATTATTGACAGTCCGCAGGAATTATTGAAAATAATAAACTGAAAATAAAGTAAAGGGGGCGTTTGTCCCCCTTTACTATTGTTATTCTTTACTCCATTCATCAAGCTGCCTCATGACCTCCTCATAGGTATCCTGACATATGTCCGGCAGTTTGCCTCCAAAAGCTTTTTCTGCTTCCTTGAAGCCTTGGATGATAGCATTTTTCAATTCACCAAGCTTGCTTTTGTCACCTCCGGAAACCGCTTTTGCAAAGGCAACTATTCTTTCGCTTACTGCCTTTACTCCCCATTCTCCATCGGCAGAAATTAAATTAGAAGCTGCGGTTCTGGTTTCCTCATCTACAAGCAGGATATCTTTTCCTTCCAGCAAGTCCTCAAGCTTTTTACCTTGCTTGGAAATGAGTTTCTCAACAAGCTTTTGTAAGGTTTTACAAGATTTTTGTGATTCATGCCAAAGCCTGTCAATCTCATCTAAATTCATTTTTTTTGCTGCAGGCTTGCTGTATGCAGCACTTTTTTTGACAGGCCTGCCAAGATCCAGAATTACTGCCGGATTCTCTTTTTCATCACTGCTCTCAAGCTTCTTACTGCTTTGTTTTTCTTTTGATTCATAAATCTGATTAACTGCAGAGCTTCCTTTTACGCTGTCGATCATAATTAACCCTCCTTGGCAAAAATATTTACATCCTTATATAATATTTATCGGAATAATTCATATTAAATATGAGAAGCTAGACAAGGAAATCAAGAAAACTGTTCCATATACTCCTTAAAGCATTCATTTGCCGGATTTTTCCGCCTTTTTCTCTATTTCATCAATAAGCTTCAACAGTACTTCGGATTTTGCCTTAACTATCATTTCATTTTTTGCTATGACAGAATTCTTCAGATCGGCAAAGGCAAATTCAAATTTACTGACGACTTCGGCATTTTCGCTTTTGAGCTTTGGCCTGGCTGTCATCCATATGTTCTCAAAGTACAGGAGTACATCATTAGCACCGGCGAAATTCTGCTTCTCACCCAGAAGCATTATTTTCTTTGCTGCAAACCTGAGCCTGTCAAGATCGGGGGGAACCTTCGATTCATATAGCATATAGAAATCGGGCAGGTATTTGTACAGTTGGTTTACTTCCAGCAAGCTGAGATAGGCATCCTGAACTTCAACCGTCTTTGTCAGGTTGTTAAGGGCCGATTCAAAGTCGTTAATGGTTGTTTGCATTGCAAAATCGGATATTGCTTTTGCTTCGTAACTATTCCATGCACTGTGCAGCTCCAGTACATCTTTCTTTATACTTTCGAATTTCTAGTATTTTTCCTGCTCCAGCTTCATCTTCAACTGTTCGGGAGTAAGCTTGGGAATCTGAGATGGCTGATTTTGCTGTCCTCCGCTGTTTTCACCGCCGCCATTTTTGCCGCCTCCTCCGCCTTGTTCACCGGACTGGCCTCCTTGCTCCTCTTCCTGTTTCTTGGCACCTTCGGAAGCTTGCTTCTCGATTTTTTCCTGCTGTATAAATATTGGTTTTTTACTTTCCTCATACACTGCCTCAAGGCTTTTTTCCACTTTTTTTATACTGTCTTTCAGCTTATCCAGTTCATCAGGAGGCTTTTTTTCTTCCGCCTCTTTCTGTGACTTCTGCAAATCCGGCTTTTTTTGGGGGGAACACGAGGCAAAGCTAAAAAGAGATAATAGGATAAGTATTGGGAGTATTACTCTATATAAAGGCTTCATGATATTCAAAGAAATCACCTCTTAGTATTATTATTCCTTAATTATTTTTTAATATAATTTCGGATGCGGGTTTGATTCTCTGATATTCAATAAACATCTTTCCAATTATGGAATACATCTGAAAATTTATTCTCCTGATGTGCATATTGATTTGGTCGATTTATAAAGTATTGTTATATTTAGATTTAATTTGTTATAATGATTTTAACAAACAAATCAGCAGACGCAGCAGTATAAACCGTATGAAGCCTTAATAGAACATATGCCCTTTAATGATCAAATCTGATAATAGGGGAGAAGTTATATGAAGACTATCGGGATAAT